>NZ_JBEXJF010000006.1:0-203526 GCF_040608935.1 Nocardioides sp. NPDC004968 | reverse complement strand
CCGCCTTCGGACCAGGGTTTGAGGTGGTGGGCTTCGGTCCAGGCTGCTGGGGCGTCGCAGTCTTCGGCTTGGCAGCACTTGTCTCGTAGCCGGAGTGCGCGGTGTTGGATCGGATACGCCAACCGAGCCGTCCTGCCGAAGTCGAGGATCTCGGAGTCCGTGCCCAACACCACCGGGACGAGGTCTGCGTTGCAGGCCATCCGGCGGGCCTCGGCGGCGGTGATCTGCTCGCCGTCGAAGCCTAGGGCTGCGGTGCCGAGGTCGTTGCGGAGGTCCTCGACGTTCATGGTGATGAACATCGTGGTCCCGTGGCCGCCGTGCCTGGGGAGTTGGTCGACGTCGTAGGTCTCGATGACGCGGGCGAAGGCCTGACCCAACAGCCGGTCGTAGGGGGCTTTGCGGCCCTTGTCCTCGGCGGACAGCTTCCGGGGCTGGGCCAGGGAGTCCAACTGGGTGCGCAGCCGCATTCCGACGGCACGGGAGACGCGGGCGTGGATGTCGATGGTGCCGTCGCCGTTGTCGCGGGAGGAGAAGAAGGTGCGCCGTTGGGCGCGCTCTTCTTCCTGATGGAGGGCTTTGGCCTCAGCAGCCTCGAACCGCTCAGGGTCGATCTCGGCGAGGATCCGGCGCCCCACGATCTTCAACTCGTTCGCCGTCAACCGGGTCGCGTAGTCGACCAACAGCTTCTCGGCCAGGACCAGGTCCTCGGCGCTGGCGGCGGGGTCGGTCTCGATGGCATCGAGGGCTCGGGTGATCACCCGTGCCTTGTCCTGGGACACGACACCCTCGGCAAGGCCGGTGGCGACGAGGTCGTACTTCGCGACCCCGGCGGCAAGCTTGACCTGGGAACGAGCGACGCCCTTGTCGACCAAGAGCTCGGTCCGCATCCACCCCGAGGCGTCCTTCGCGCCAGTCTCTTCGGCGATATCACCAGCCGTGGCCAGCACGCGAAGTTTCAACGCAGCCTGCTGAGCCTGCAGCTTCTCCAGCCGTGCCAGCAGGTCCTTCTTCTGCCCGGTGCGCCAGTAGGCGGGGTCGGTGGCCAACAGGTCTTGGAGGGCGGTCTCGATGGCCTTCAAGGCAGCGTCGATCAAGTCGCCGAGGTTGGTGCCCCACGGGTCGATCTCGCGGCCGAGACTCATCGCCGTCCCTCCACTTCAAAGAGGTGTTGTGATGGGGCTGATTCTACGCCTCCAGCCCTTCTCTGGCCATCTATTTCCCCAGGTCAACCACTGTTTTCGCGGTGAGCGAACGGCCTAGCATCTGTGGATGATAAGTGGCCCGAAGGGCCACCCTCCCGCCCCATCAACCTCACCTCACCCAAGCAAGATTCCGCTGCGCCACACCCCGGCCGCCGCCCCGATAGCCAGCCAATATTTTCTCGATCTGGTCCGGAGTCCAGGACCGCGAAGCGGCCGGCGAAGCCGGCGCCCGAAGGGCGTCCTTGACGCCGGTCCAGATCGAGAGACCCTCAAAGAACGGGTCGGCGGCCCACCCCAACCCCGAAGCAACAGCCGAAAAGCACTCCCCCAAGAGACAACCGCACCGATAGATTCCCCCAGCGTGGACCAGTGGACAACGATGGACGAGATCCTCGCGGCAAGATCAAGGTTCGAGTCAGCGATCGACGGCTGGACGCCCCCGAACGCCCACGGCGTCGGCCTCCGCCCATCGACAGCACCCGACCACAAGCCAGAGCATTTCCCCCTGGTCAACGCCTACGGCCACCGCCTCCCGGCGGTGGTGATCGCGACAGTCGTCGGACACAAGCGCGGAACCGCGGCGTACCGGCTGACCCGAGAGGAGCTCGAGCAGGCAATCGAGCTGATCTCGCCGGCGGAGGCGTACCTCGACTATGACCACCCCAACGTACGGAGCTGGCGCGACAGGATCCTGCCGGCGCTGACCGAGGATCCCGAGGCCGAGGTGGTGGCGGTGTTCATCGGCGACGAGCCGGAGGAGTCCCCCGATCCGGCGATCGACGCGTTCCGGGCGGCGTTCCCAGACCAGGCCGTCGCTATCGCGGCGGCTACGGCAGGGGCGGCGGTCGTCAGGGAGATGTACGGCACCGACCTGAGCCACTTCGACAAGTCCCCTACAGACTTCGCGACCGAGGCGGACATCGCCTCGGAGAAGGCGATCCGGGAGACGATCGCGACGTACCGGCCGGAGGATGCCTTCGAGGGCGAGGAGACCGGGCGCAGCGGCGACAGCGAGCGGCGATGGTTGGTCGACCCGCTCTGCGGGACCCTCAACTACGCCGCGCAGACCCCGCTCGCCGCGGTGAACGTCGCGCTCGTGACACCCGACGGCGTGAAGACGGCGGTCTCGGCGGACCCGATCAGCGAGGAGATCTTCTGGACCGACGCCACTTCCGCCTGGTTACGCCAGGGAGGCGGCGACACCGTCCTGACCCCGAGCCCGCGCACCCGGCTCGTCGACATCCAGTGCGACGGCCCGCTCGACCGGCCGTTCGTCGGCGGGCAGCTCGTCGCCGACCCGCGCCTGCGGGCCCAGTTCGGCCCGCGCGTGATGTCCTCCACCCTCGCGGTCGCCTGGGTGGCGGCCGGGCGGCGGGCGGCGTACGTCACCGATGGCCACCTCGAGGGAAGCGTTCACTTCACCGCCGGCATCGCGCTGTGCCAGGCCGCCGGCTGCGTCGTCACCGACCTCAACGGCGACCCGATCCACACCGGCCGCGGGATGATCGCCGCGGCCGACGCGGCGACCCACCAACTGCTGCTGGACCTGGTCCGCCCGCACCTGGCAGCGGCGGACCCGGACCGGACGAGCCCAGCCTGAGCCGAGCGGCTCAGCGCTGCATCAGCGCATCCATCGCGACCGCGAGGGCTGCGGCGACCCGGAAGTCGACGCGCGGGTCGTGGACGGTGACCGTGTACTTGTCACGGAAGGCGAAGCGGCGCTCGATCGAGATCAGCGGCTGGCCCTCGGAGGACACGTAGTCGAAGTGGATCGGCATGAAGTCGAACTCGGTGAAGCGGCGCAGGATGGCGACGAGCTGGTTGCGCTCCTGACCGGTGCCGGCGTAGCCGGGGCCCTCGACCTGGAACGTCGAGCGGAGCAGGCTCTTGCCGAAGTCCTTGCGGAAGAAGCCGAGCGCCGCACCGCTCGGGTCGGTGACGTCGTAGCCGGCGTTGAGGTCCATCACCGCACGCGCCTTGAACGCGAAGACGGCCTGCGATTTCGACTCGTCGGCGTAGAAGGTCACCTGCTCCTTGAACGCCAGCCGCTTCTGCTGCGCGAAGGCGAGCACCTGCCCCTCGGAGCCGTCGGCGTTGGCGGCCTGGGCGACGTACTTGTTGGTGAAAGGCGTGACCTTCTGGCGGAGGAAGAAGCGGGGGACGTGGTAGGGCTGCTGCGTCATGCGCGCAACCTATCGTCGTCAGCGACGTCGCGCGACGAGATAGGCCTGCGGCGTCCGCTCCCAGTCCTCGGCGGAGCGCACGACCGTCGCGGTGACCTCGAAACCCGCCTCCTCGAGCAGGGCGCTGGTCGCCTCGACCGGGAGCCGGTAGCCGTCGAAGGTGACGTCGTGGCCGTAGGCGCCGATGTGGCGTACGTGCTCGTCCCCGACCTGGAACGCGGTCACGAACCGGCCGCCGCGGCGGGTGACCCGGGCGAGCTCGGCGATGACCTCGGGCCGGCGCGCAGGCGGGGTGTGGATGAGCGAGTACCAAGCCAGCACCCCCGCGAGCTCACCGTCGCGGAGCGGGAGACGAGCCATGTCGCCGACCTCGAACCGGAGCGCCGGATGCCGTTCCTTGGCCTGCGCGATCATGCCCGTCGACAGATCGACCCCGAAGACGTCGATCCCCCGCTCGGCCAGATAGGCCGTCACCCGCCCGGGCCCGCAGCCGATGTCGCCGACCAGCCCGCCACCGTCCTTGCGTACGTAGCTGACGAAGGTGTCGAGGACACCGGCGTCGAAGGAGGTCTCGGTGATCGTAGGGTCGACGATCTCGGCGTACGCCTTGGAGACGGTGTCGTAGGCAGCCCGGGTCTCGGTGACGTCGTAGGGCTCCGTCACTGACGTCCCCGAAAGAAGGCAGCAGTCATCGCCATCACCGATTCCGCGGCCGGGAAGGTCTGGCCGTGGCGCCAGAAGCCGTGGATCTGGCCGACCGCACGGAAGGCGACCACCTCGACGCCGAGGTCGGCCAACCGGAGCGCGAAGTCCTCGTTCTCATCGGTGAGGATGTCGCCCTCGGCGCTGACGATCAGCGTCGGCGGCAGGCCGCGAAGCTCCTGTTCAGAGGCGAGATAGGGGCCGAGGTCAGGATTGCGGAGATCGGCCTCGGTCGAGGCGTACTGCTTCCAGTACCACGCCGCCTCCTCGTTCCAGCCATCCACCATCGCGTAGCCCGGGGTGCTCATCGACGGGTCGAGGAACGGGTAGACGAGCACCATCGCGCCGAAGACGCCCGGGTTGCGCAGCGCCGCGACGAGGGCGAGGTTGCCGCCGGCGCTGTCACCGTGGACGTACGCCGGCAACGTGCTCAGCAGCGGGTCGTTGCCCAGCCACTTGACGACCGTGTCGACGTCGTCGGGAGCCGCGGGATAGGGGTGCTCCGGAGGCCTGCGGTAATCGACCGACAGCACCCGCAGCCCGCTCCGGTTGGCGAGCCGCCGGCACGCGGCGTCGTGGACCTCGACGTCGTTGAAGACGAAGCCACCGCCGTGGAGGTGGACGATCACCCCCTCGCGTACGTCCTCGGGGGTGTAGAGCCGGCACGGAACCCCGTCGGCGTCGATCCCGGCCACCTCCGCGACCTCCTCCTTCGCCTCAGCTGCGGCCAGCTTGCGGGCCTGGTCCCGCTGAGCGGAGACGTCGACCTCCCAGACCGGCGGCGAGGCCTCCTCGGCAGCGATGGCACGGCGGGCGGCAGGGAAGAGTCGAACCATGTCAGAAGATTCCCACACGAGTGGCGGTGGTGCATGCTGATGCGCATGACAGTGGCGGGGGTCATGGGGACCTCGATCTACATCATCGACCTGCTGGTCAAGGTCATCGCGCTCGGAGTCGTGCCGAAGAACCGGCGTCCGGCCAGCGCGATGGCGTGGCTGCTGGCCATCTTCTTCATCCCGGGAATCGGCCTGATCGGCTACCTGCTGCTCGGTCAGACCCGGCTGGATCGCCGGCGACACGCCCGCCAGCGAGCCCTGAACGACGAGGTGTCCGAGTACGTCCGCGGACTGCCGAGAACGCCGCACCAGACGACGATCTCCGAGGTCGACGCGGCCACGATCGAGCTGAACGAACGGCTCGGCTCACTGCCTGCCAGGTCGGGGAACCGGATCGATCTGATCGACGACTATGCCGCCTCGATCGAGGCGATGACGGCCGCGGTGGACGAGGCCGAGTCGTACGTGCATGCGCAGTTCTACATCACCGCCTGCGACCACATGACCGAGCCGTTCTTCGACGCCCTGGACCGGGCCGCGGCGCGTGGGGTGAGCGTCCGGCTCCTCCTCGACCACCTCGGCTCGCGCGGCATCCCGGTCTGGCGCAAGCTCGTGAAGCGGCTCGACGCCTCCGACATCGACTGGCACCCGCTGCTGCCGATCGACCCCCTCCGCGGCCAGATCCGCCGCCCCGACCTGCGCAACCACCGCAAGCTCCTGGTGGTCGACGGCCGGGTCGCGTTCACGGGCTCGCAGAACCTCATCGAGCCCGGCTACAACAAGCCCAAGAACCACCGGGCCGGCCGCGAGTGGGTCGAGCTGAACGCACGGATCGAGGGTCCGCTGGTGACTGCGCTGAACGTCGTGTTCGCCAGCGACTGGGACACCGAGACCGGGGAGCTGCTGCGGTCCGAGCTGGCCGCCACCGCGCCGCGCGCCGGCGACGTGACCGGCCAGATCGTGCCCAGCGGGCCAGGTGTCGACGCCGAGAACAACCTGCGCGCGTTCACCCATCTCATGTACGCCGCCAAGAAGCGGATCTCGATCACCAGCCCCTACTTCGTGCCGGACGAGTCGCTGCTGTACGCCGTGACCACGGCCGCCCGCCGTGGCGTCGAGGTGGAGCTCTTCGTCAGCGAGGGCAAGGACCAGTTCATGGTCTACCACGCCCAGCGCTCCTACTACGAGGCGCTGCTGGAGGCCGGTGTCCGCATCTATCTCTACCCCAAGCCCGCCGTCCTGCACTCCAAGCACTTCAGCATCGACGACGAGGTCGCCGTGCTCGGATCGAGCAACATGGACATGCGCTCCTTCGCCCTCAACTACGAGATCTCGCTGATGCTCTTCGACGGCGAACCGGTGGCACAGCTGCGGAAGGTCGAGGACAGCTACCGGGCCATCTCGCGCGAGCTGCTGCTCGAGGAGTGGCTCGCGCGGCCGAAGATCGCGGCTTACGTCGACAACGTGCTGCGCCTCACCGCCGCTCTTCAATGAGGTCGATGCACACACCAGTCCGGGGGGACGTACGCTCCGAACCCATGCCCGTGAGCACCCGAATCCTGGCCCTGTTGACCATCCTCTGCGCGGTGACCGTGGGCTGCGGCTCGGCGGAGACCGCCGATGACTCCGCATCGCCGACCACCAGCGCGAGCGTGCCGCCCAGCTCGCCCGCCGCCGGGAACGATCCGTCCCCCTCCTGCGAGGCAACGGGACGCTACGCCGACTACTCCGAGGCGGCCGTCGCCGATGAGTGCTACACCGACACGATCCTCTTCTTCCACGCGCCCTGGTGCCCCGAGTGCCGCGGGTTCGAGGAGGCGATCAAGAGCGGCGAGGTGCCTGACAAGGCCCAGATCCTGAAGGTCGACTACGACTCCGCGACCGACCTGCGCAAGCAGCACGGGGTGACGATCCAGTCGACCTTCGTACGCGTCGACCCCGCCGGCGAGACCGTCAAGCTCTGGTCTGGCTACGGCCAGGACAAGTCGGTCGGCGCCATCCTCGAGAACACCCAGTGACGCTGCTGCTCGCGTCGTTCCTCGCCGGAGCGCTCTCGGTGCTCGCCCCGTGCGTGGTGGCGTTCGTGCCGGCCATATTCTCCCGTGGGTACAGCCTGTCCCGCGGGACCGGCGAGCGCCGGCCGTGGGTGGCGGTGGCCGCGCTCGGCGTCTCCGTCATCGTGTTCAGCATCGTGCTCAAGTCGACGACCCTCTTGATCGACGTCCCGCCACGGTTCTGGAGCGTCGTCTCCGGTGTGATCGTGGCGCTCTTCGGTGTCGTGATGATCTGGCCACGGCTGTGGGACGCGGTGGCGTTCCGGCTCGGGCTCGGATCGCGCGCCCAGGAACGTATGGCCCGGGCGAGCACCCGTCGCGGGATCGGCGGCGACATCCTCCTGGGCGCGAGCATGGGGCCGGTCTTCAGCGCCTGCAGCCCGACGTACGCCTTGATCGTGGCCGCCATCCTTCCGGCTGAGCCGCTGCGCGGGCTCGGCTACCTGCTCGCGTACGTCGCCGGTCTCACTCTCCTGCTCGCCGCGGTCATGGCGGGTGGGCGGGCGCTGATCGCCCGGCTCAGGTGGGCGATCGACCCCGAGGGCGCCTTCCACAAGGTGCTCGGCGTCGTCCTGGTGCTCATCGGGGTCGCGATCGCGACCGGGCTGGACAAGGCCCTGCTCACGCTGCTCGTGGAGCGGGGGCTCTTCGACTGGCAGATCGGCCTGGAGGGCCGGCTCACCACGGATCAGTGAGCCGGTCGGTGGCTGACATGAACGACCGGCCGCTCAGGAGGGGCACCACCGACGAGCCGTCGACCTCGGCGGCCACCATCACGTCGTCGGCGTAGCCCTTGGCGGTCAGCTCCCGGCCACCGGCGCAGGCATGGAGCGCGTCCGGAAGATCGGCCGCACGGAAGGCGTCGCGCGCCATGGCGGCCTCAGGCGAGAGCTCGTCTGGGTCCAGGACGTCCAGGACGGCGCCGGCTCCCCAGAGATCCTCGACCGCGGGGCGGAGTGTGCCGTCCGGCCAGCGCTCCCCCGACGCGATGAAGGCGACGCTCGCGCCGTCAACGCAGCGAGGAGCGAGCCACTCGGCGACCGCGGTCCGGTTGCGGAGCGAGGCACCGACGACCTTGGCACCGCCGTCGGCGAGCAGGGTGCTGATCGTCGACCCGTTGGGCGAGGGCAGCACGAGCCGCCGGACGCCCTCGGCCCGGCGCAGCGATGCGGGAGAGAGCGAGGGCCGGCCCGGCACCGCGTCCTGACGTTGCACCGCGAGAACGGCGTCGTGCTCGCGTGCGTACGCCTCCGCCCGGTCGTCCCGCCACCGGAACGGGAACACCTCGATCCCGCGCTCGACGGCGACCGTCAGCGTCGTGGTGAACGAGAGCACGTCCACCACGACGGCGGTGTCCACCGGCCCGATCGCCTCGGCGCCCACCGGCCCCCAGTCGAGCCGGAACCGGTAGGCGTGCTGACGGTGCTGCGCGTCGAAGGTGGTCACCCGCCGAGGCTAGTGACCCCTAGCCGAGTGCGGCGGCGATCTGCGGGGAGATCTCGCGCAGGGCGCGACCACGGTGGGAGATGGCGTCCTTCTCCTCGATCGACAGCTCGGCAGACGTACGCCCGTCCTCGGTGTCGACCGCGACGAACAGGACGTCGTAGCCGAAGCCGCCGTCACCGCGGACCTCGCGGATGATCCGACCGTCCATGCGGCCCTCGACGACGATCTCGCCACCGTCCCAGACGAAGGCGATCGCGCAGGCGAAGTGGGCACCGCGGCGCTCGTCGGGGACGTCGGAGAGCTGAGCCAGGAGCAGCTCGTTGTTGCGCTCGTCGGACTTGGGTGGGCCGCCCCAACGCGCCGAGAGCACCCCGGGCATCCCGTTGAGCGCGTCGACGCAGAGACCCGAGTCGTCCGCGACGGTCGGCAGACCGGTGGCCGCGAACCCGGCCCGCGCCTTGATCAGCGCGTTGCCCTCGAACGTCGGCGCGTCCTCGACCGGCTCGTCGTAGTGGGTGACGTCGTCGAGGCCGACGACCGAGACCCCGGGCACCAGCGGCGAGAGGATCCGGAACATCTCCTCCAGCTTCTTGGCGTTGCGCGAGGCGACGTGGATCTTCGGCTCAGCCGGCAAGTGCGGCCTCCTGCAGCTTGGTCAGGTCGGCGCAGCCCTTCTCGCCCAGCGCCAGCAGGGCGTCGAGCTCGGCGCGGTCGAAGGCGACGCCCTCGGCGGTGCCCTGCACCTCGACGAACTTGCCCTCGCCGGTCATCACGATGTTCATGTCGGTCTCGGCGCGGACGTCCTCCTCGTAGGGAAGGTCGAGGCGCGGTACACCGTCGATGATCCCGACCGAGATCGCAGCGACGGAGCCGGTCAGTGCCTTCTGCACGCCCAGCGAGGCCACCGCGTCGGACAGCGCGACATAGGCGCCGGTGATGGCTGCCGTACGCGTCCCGCCGTCGGCCTGCAGCACGTCGCAGTCGATGTTGATCGTGTTCTCGCCCAGGGCCTTGTAGTCGATCACCGCGCGCAGCGAGCGCCCGATGAGCCGGGAGATCTCGTGCGTACGTCCGCCGATCTTGCCCTTCACCGACTCGCGCGAGGAGCGCTCGTGGGTCGAGGCCGGCAGCATGGCGTACTCCGCCGTCACCCAGCCCAGCCCGGAGCCCTTGCGCCAGCGCGGCACGCCCTCGGAGGCCGAGGCGGCGCACAGGACGCGGGTCTTGCCGAACTCGATGAGGACGGAACCGGCCGCGTGGTCGAGCCAGTTGCGGGTGATCTTGATGGGGCGCAGCTCGTCGTCGGCGCGCCCGTCAGCTCGTGTGGTCACGGGACCACCCTATGCAACGCTCTCCCGGCTCTGCTCACCACTGGGTCGAACCGGTCGCGCCCAGGCCCGGCGCACCACCCAGGGCCCCAGATCCCGCGCCCGCCGCCCCATCCACGGCACTCCCTCACCGGCCATCCAGGCCAGGTCCTGCCGCCAGGTCGTCGGCAGCCCGCCGGCCGGCTCGAGGCTCGGCGGCTCGAAGGTGAGGCCGTACGTCACCAGCTGCTCGCCGAACGCACGGGCCATCCTCCGGTGGCCGAGCTCGGAGGGATGCAGCCGGTCGGCGGCCCAGAACCTCCGCTCGTGCAGGTCGGGAACCGCACCCAGGTCCAGCCGCAGCCCACCGTAGGTGGCATGGACCTCGTCCCAGATGGCGTTGAGATCGGCCGTACGCCGCTGGATCGACCGCTTCATCCAGCCCGGCATCGGCCACATCACCGAGTGGTCGTGGAAGCGCGCCGTCATCAGCAGCGCACCCTGGCCCGCGAGCGCGTCGGCGCAGGTCATCAGGTCGTTGCGGAGACGCTCGGTGTCCCAGCCGGACCGCATCACGTCGTTGACGCCGACGATCAGCGAGGCCACGTCGGGCCGGTGCGCCACCGCATCGGCGAGCTGCTGCTCGACCACCACGGTCGAGGTCGCCCCGATCACCGCGCTGTTGCAGAAGGAGATGTCGTACGTCTGTCCCAGAGCCTCGGCGAGAAGCCGGGCCCATCCTCGCCAACCCTCAGTGACCGGGTCGCCGAGGCCAACGGTGGCGCTGTCGCCCAGCGCCGCATAACGCAGGTAGGTGCCCACGTCTCACAACGGTGACGGGGGTGGGTGCCGAAGCACCCACCCCCGCGTGTCGTGTCGCGAACAGTCCGATGAACTACTTGAGCTCGGACTTGAGAACCCGCATCGTGCCGAGCACCAGCGGCAGCCCGACCCACAGGGTGATCGAGGTGGCCAGCCTGGCGAACCCGAGCGCTCCGTCCTCGACGGCCATTCCGGCTGCCCTCATCTCGTTCTCCGCGATGTAGGGCATCATCGCCACCTGCATGGAGATCCAGGGGAAGATGTTCTGGGCCCAGTCGAAGATGAAGTAGAGGGCACTGAAGACGGACGCCTCCAGGATCAGCGTGTAGCCGTAGTAGATGACCAGTGCGGCCGGGGTGTTGAGCAGCAGCATCGCGAACCCGAAGCCCATGAGCAGGTAGAGGATCTGCGTCGCCAGGGTCCACGCGAGCGCCTCACCGCTCACGTTCCAGTTCGCCTCGGAACCGGCGATCGCGGCTCCCGCCACCGTCCCGATCGCACCGATGCCGACCGCGATGGCCATGGTCACGATGCCCAGGACGAAGACCGCGACCAGCTTCGCGAAGATGACCTTGAGCCGGCTGGGCTCGAGGGTGAAGGTGACCATATGGGTGCGCTGGCCCCACTCCTGGGTCACGATCATGATCGCCAGCACCGGCACCAGGAGCGAGACCGGGAACGAGAGGGCGCTCATCCAGGTCGATGCGGGCAACGCGGCCATGTCGGACAGCGCCGTGACGAGCAGGATGATTCCCGCGACCAGGGCGATCAGCCCACCGGTGATCATCAGCATGACCCGTCCGGCACGCGTGTCGGTCATCTTGCGCCACTCGACCAGCACCAGGCGGCCGAACGGCACCTTGGTGGCCGTCGGGAGCGGGGTGGAGGGCGCTACGGATACGGCACTCATGCGGAGGCTCCTTCGGCCTGGATGGGCGCGACTTGCTCGCGCTGGGTTGCGGCGGTGAGCTGCAGGAAGATGTCCTCGAGCCCGGCGCCGCCGTCACGCAGGTCGGTGAGCACGACGTTGGCCTCCAGAGCGGCCTTGCCCACCTCTGCCGGGGCGGCGGAGACGCGCATGCCGGTGCCGACCGGCTCGACGCTGTAGCCCTTGGCCTTCAGCGCAACGGTGAGCGCCTCGTTGTCCAGGGAGGTGACCAGAGACTGGCCGGCGGTGCCCTGGCCGGCGAGGATGGCGTCCTTGGTGCCCTCGGCCACGATGCGGCCGTTGCCGATGAGGATCAGCTCGTCGGCGATCTGCTCGACCTCGTGCAGCAGGTGGGAGGAGAGCAGGACGGTGCCGCCGCGGTCGGCGTACTCCTTCAGCAGGCCACGCATCCAGCGGATACCCGCCGGGTCCAGGCCGTTGGCCGGCTCGTCCAGGATCAGCACCTTGGGGTCACCGATCAGCGCGTGCGCGATGCCGAGACGCTGCTTCATGCCCAGCGAGTAGTTCTTGATCCGGCGCTTCGCCTCCGACGGCGTCAGCGAGACCAGCTCGAGCATCTCGTCGACGCGAGACTTGGGCAGGCCCATCGTCATCGCGGCGAGCGTGAGCACCTCGCGGCCGGTGCGGCCGTCGTGCTGGGCGCTGGCGTCGAGCAGCACGCCGACGTGGCGGCCCGGGTTGGGGAGGTCGGCATAGAGACTGCCGTTGATCGTTGCCCGACCCCTGGTGGGGTTGGTCAGTCCGACCATGATGCGCATGGAGGTCGACTTGCCCGCGCCGTTCGGGCCGAGGAAGCCGGTGACTTTGCCGGCCTCGGCGGTGAACGACACGTCGTCGACCGCGGTGAAGGTCCCATAGACCCTCGTCAGTCCTTCGACTTTGATCATGACGTACATCCTGCCGTGCCTCCGGCGCAGACTGCATCGGACATACGGATGACCTGCAACCCGACGAAAGTATTGGCCGGTCGCGACCACGGCATCGGGTCCGTCAGGCTTCGGTTCACTAACGTGTATGCCGTGCAGCAACCGTCACCCGAGGCCTATCAGCCACGCCTGAGCCTGTGGGGGCACGTGTGGCGGTATCTCCTTGCGCTGGGGATCAGCGCCGTTGGCTTGGTCTCCAGCACCGATGGATGGCCGGAGTGGCGCTTCCTGCTCGATCTCAGCCTCGGCGTCCTCTCCATGGTCCTGGTCTTCTGGCGCCGCCGCTGGCCGGTGGCGATCGCCACGTTCACAGTCGTCGCCGGGGCGTTCTCGATCCTCTCCGCCGGGGCGTCAAGCCTCGCCTTGGTCTCGCTGGCGACTCGGCGCCGCTGGCGCGAGATCATCCCGATCTCCCTGCTCAACGTCGCCGCAGGCATGTTCTGGTTCGCGGTGATGGAGACCACCCCCGCGGAGGAGATCCCTGGCATCCCGTTGTGGGGCTTCAACCTCGGCGCCAACGTGTTGATCATCGCCGCGATGGTCGCCTGGGGCATGTACATCGGCTCCCGCCGTGAGCTGATCGCAACGCTCCGGCTCCGCGCCGAGACCGCCGAGGCCGAGCAGGCACTGCGCGTCTCCCAGGCCCGCGAGACCGAGCGCCGACGGATCGCCCGCGAGATGCACGACGTGCTCGCCCACCGCATCTCCCACATCTCCATGCAGGCCGGCGCGCTCGCCTACCGCGAGGACCTCTCCGCCGACGAGGTCCGGGGCGAGGTGGGCACCATCCGCGACGGCGCCCACCGGGCGCTTGACGACCTCCGGACCGTCCTCGGCGTGCTGCGCGGCAACGGCGAGGATCCCGAGACCGCGCCCCAGCCGACGTACGCCGACCTCGGCCGCCTCGTCGAGGAGGCCCGGGCGGGCGGCATGAACATCACCTTCGAGGACGATGTCGAGGGCTCGCCGCCGGAGGCGGTCGGCCGGTCGATCTACCGGGTCGTGCAGGAGGGCATCACCAACGCCCGCAAGCATGCGCCCGGGGCGGCCCTGAAGGTGTCCCTGCAGGGCTCGGAGGAGCACGGGATCGAGGTGTTGCTGCGCAACCGGCTCGGCTTCGACTCCAACACTCCCGGGGCCGGCCTTGGCCTGATCGGGCTGACCGAGCGCGTCGACCTCGCGGGCGGACGGCTCGCGCACCGTACGGAAAAGGATGTCTTCATCCTCGAAGCATGGCTACCGTGGGGCCAGTGAGCAGCCCAGGGACCAACCCAGAGCGTCCGGTGAAGATCAAGGTGGGGATCGTCGACGACGACCCGCTCGTGCGTTCGGCCCTCGGGCTGATGCTCGGCGGTCAGGCCGACATCGAGGTCGTCGGTGAGGCGACCGACGGGCAGGAGGCGCTCGCTCTGGTGCGTACCTCCGCCCCTGACGTGGTGCTGATGGACATCCGGATGCCCCGGATCAACGGGCTCGAAGCGACCCGCCGGGTACTCACCGAGTCACGGTCACCGAGGGTCATCGTGCTGACCACCTTCGGTGCCGACGAGTACGTCGTCGACGCCCTCGCCGCCGGCGCCGACGGGTTCCTCCTCAAGGACACGCCCCCGCCCGAGATCGTCGCGGCGATCCGCGCGGTCGCCTCCGGCGAGCCGATCCTCTCCCCCAAGGCCACCCGCACCCTGATCACCCGGCTCCGCGCCGAGCCGACCGGCGAGCGCGCCGCTGCCGCCAGCCGCCGGCTCGAGGCGCTCACCGACCGCGAGCACGAGGTCGCCCTCGCGGTCGGGCGCGGGCTGAGCAACGCCGAGATCGCCAAGGAGCTCTACCTCTCGATCCCGACCGTCAAGGCGCACGTCTCGCGCCTCTTCGACAAGCTCGGCGCCACCAACCGCGTCCAGATCGCGATCACCGTGCACGACGCCGGCCTGGTCTGAGCGCTCGCCTCACCGACCACTTGCGTCACACCGCTCGGGGTTTTCCTGCACTTCTCGGGTGTTGCAACGCCTGAGAAGTGCAGGGATACCCGGTTAACCGGGTATCCCTGCACGAGCTCAAACCTCGTACACAGCCCCGGTAGCCGCCAGCTCCGTCGGCCCCTCGTACGCCGACCGCGCCTCGCGGAGGGCGTCGGCGGAGTCATGCCAGGGCGGGACGTGAGTGACGACCAGCTTCTTCACATGAGCCTTGGTGGCGTACTCCCCCGCGTGGACGCCGGTGATGTGCACGCCGGGCGGGTTGTCGACGCCGTCGCGAAAGGCGGCCTCGCAGACGAACAGGTCGGCGTCGGTGGCGATGTCGAGCAGCGCCTCGGTCTCGGCGGTGTCACCGCTGTAGGCGATGACCTTGCCGTGCGCCTCGATCCGGAGTCCGTACGCATCGACCGGGTGCTCCACGGCCGTCGGGATGATCCGAAAAGGACCGAGATGGATCGGCCCGGTGTAGGTCGAGAACGCGAACTCCTCGCGCATCCCGGGGCGCTTGGGCAGGTCGTAGGCCTTCGCCAGGCGCCGGCCGGTGCCCTTGGGGCCGTAGACCGGGATCGGCGGCTGCGGGCCGGTCGGGTGCCACTTGCGGAGGACGTAGTAGGAGGTCATGTCGACGCAGTGGTCAGCGTGCAGGTGCGAGAGCAGGACGGCGTCGATCAGCAGCGGGTCGATGTAGCGCTGCAGGACTCCGAGCGCACCGTTGCCCATGTCGAGCACGATCCGCCACGTACGTCCGGCCTCGTCGTCGGCCTCGACGAGATAGCAGGAGGCGGGGCTGTCGGGTCCGGGATAGGAGCCCGAGCATCCGATGACGGTCAGCCGCATCCCGGAGGTCATCCCATCCCCCCGGCGAACTGCTGGGCGGCGGCGAGCTCCGGACCGAGGAACCGGGCACCGATCGCCTTGAACTCGGCGGGGTTGCCGGTGGTCAGGAACGTGTAGGTCGGCTCGCCGCCCTCGCGCATCAGGTCATGCTCGGCCAGGACGCGGTAGACGTCCTTCGCCGACTCCTCGGCACTGCTGACCAGCGTCACGTTGTCGCCCATCACATAAGAGATCACACCAGTCAGAAGCGGATAGTGGGTGCACCCGAGGATCAGCGTGTCGACTCCGGCGCTGGTCAGCGGGTCCAGATACTCGTGCGCGGCGGCCAGGAGCTCGTCGCCGCCGGTGATGCCGGCCTCGACGAACGGGACGAACTGGGGGCACGCCTGGGTGTGCAGCGAGACGTGCGGAGCCGCGGCGAAGGCGTCGTCGTACGCCATCGACTCGGCGGTCGCGTGGGTGCAGATGACTCCGATCCGGCCGGTGCGGGATGCCGCGACGGCGCGGCGGGTCGCCGGCAGGATGACCTCGACGACGGGCAGCGGCTTGTAGCGCTCCCGGGCATCACGCAGCATCGCGGCCGAGGCCGAGTTGCACGCGATGACCAGCGCCTTCACGCCTTGGGCGACGAGATGGTCGAGGCACTCCAGGGCGTACTCGCGCACCTCGGCGATCGGCTTGGGCCCGTAGGGCGCGCGGGCGGTGTCGCCGACGTACAGGATCGACTCGTGGGCGAGCTGGTCGATCACCGACCGCGCCACGGTGAGACCACCGAAGCCCGAGTCGAAGATCCCGATCGGGGCGTCGCGGTCGGGCTGGGCTGAACCCAGGGGCGAGGGCGAACCCAGGGACGAGACGGACTGCACGATCGTCAAGGCTAGGCCCAAACAGCGCAACTTCGCAGTGCTGGGGGTCACTCGACACATACCCGAGATCCATCTCACGTTCATGAGCGGGCCGGATCAGTGTTGTTAACGTCCGGTTATGACGATTTCTCGGCGCTCGCTGGTGCTGATGGTCCTGATCACCCTGTTGGGCCTCACCTTCGCGGTCGTCGAGCTGCCGGGGCGGTCGGCGCAGGCGGTGACCACGACGCGAGTGCTGGCGATCTCCGTCGACGGCCTCAGCGTGACCGCGGTCGAGAAGCTCGGCCCGAACAACCTGCCCAACATCTACCGGCTGATGCGTGGCGGCGCCTCGACCCGCCAGGCGCGCAGCGAGTACGAGCAGAACGTCACCCTGCCCAACCACACCTCGATGGTCACCGGCCGCCGGATCACCCGGTCCGCGCACGGCCACGGGGTCACCTGGAACGACGACCGCCGCTGGATGACGGTGCAGGAGGCCGCCGGCCACCCGGTCTCATCGGTCTTCAGCCAGGTCGAGCGCACCGGCCGGAGCAGTGCCCTGTTCGCGTCGAAGTCGAAGTTCGGCATCTTCGACCGCTCCTGGCCCTCGATCGACCGGTTCGTGGTCGACAGCGACGCCGACCTTGTCAGCCGGGCGGCTGCCGACCTGGCGACCAACGAGCGTGCCTTCACCTTCGTCCACCTGGGCTCCCCCGACCACTACGGTCACCGCGACGGCGGGATGAGCGCTGCCTACCGCGCCTCGGTGATCCGCACCGATGCCCGCATCGGCAAGCTGCTGAAGGCGATCGACTCCTCGATGACGCTGAAGCGGTCGACGTACGTCATCCTCACCGCCGACCACGGCTTCAAGGCTGCCGCCAGGGACCACGGCGCCCACCTCTACTCCAACTACCGGATCCCGTTCGTCGTGTGGGGTCCCCAGGTCGCCCGCGGTGCCTCGCTGTACCGGCTCAACCCCGACTACCTCGCGCCGGGGACGACCCGGCCGACGTACGCCGGCAGGCAGCCGATCCGCAACGGCGACCTCGGCAATCTGGCCCTGGACCTGCTCGGCCTGGGCCCGATCCCCGGCAGCACGCTGAACTCAACTCAGTCACTAGACATTCGCTGAGCGTTCGCCCGGGGTGCCATCGGGTTCACTTAGGGTGTGCCGGTGCGTCGCCTCTTCCCTCTCGTCTCCCTCGGCATCTTCGTCGTCGTGGTGCTCGTCGTGGCGTTCACCGCCCTTCCCGACCGGAACGGCGGCGGTGGCGACAGCGGCGACAAGAGCGACGCTCGCGACCGTGCGGAGCGTGAGCCGACCCAGGTCGAGCGCAAGGTGCTCGCGATCTCGATCGACGGGCTCAATCCGGATGCGCTGGCCAAGCTCGGACCGGCGAACACGCCCAACATCCACCGGCTGATCGACGAGGGCGCCTCGACGCTCAACGCCCGCACCGCCTACGAGAAGAACATCACCCTGCCCAACCACACCGGCATGGTCACCAGCGACCCGATCAACGCCGACGACGGCGGCCACGGGGTCACCTGGAACGTCGGCGACCCGTCGAAGTCGATCTCGAAGAACGAGGACTCGGTGTTCACCGTCGCCCACGAGGCCGGGCTCAGCACCGGGGTCTTCGTGACGAAGCAGAAGTTCGAGCTGTGGCAGCGGGCCTGGGAGGACGACATCGACCTCTACGTGCCGATCGACGACCACGACGAGCTGGTCCCGGAAGCCGCCGAGGACCTCGCAGACGAGCGGCGCGACCTCACCTTCGTACATCTGTCCCTTCCCGACGCCGCCGGGCACGCCTCGGGCGGGATGTCGCCGGAGTATCTGGAGGCCGTCGAGGAGTCCGACGCCCAGGTCGGTGAGTTCCTCGACGTCATCGACGCCGATCCCGGGCTGACCAAGGAGCTCGACGTCATCCTCACCGCCGACCACGGCTTCAAGCCGGGAATCACCAACCACTCCGAGAAGGTCTACGAGAACTACCGGATCCCGTTCATCGTGTGGGGGCCGGACGCCGGCGCCGACAAGGACCTCTACGAGCTCAACGCCGACGACTACCGCGACCCCGGCAAGGACCGGCCCGACTACGAAGGCCCTCAGCCCGTACGCAACGCCGACCTCGGCAACCTGGCCCTGGATCTCCTCGGCCTCGGCCCCATCGGGACCAGCGACATCGGCAAGAAGCAGACGCTCGACGTCAAATGATGTTTGCCGTAACCGTCCACGAGCACACACGCCCCTGAGGTACGTTTCGAACGTAACCTCCCCAAGGAGCGTGCGATGTCAGTCACCCGGATGGCTCGGGCAGCTTTACGCAGGGATCGTCGTGCCCGGCGGGTCACGATCATCGGCGCCGGCATCGGCGGCCTGACCCTCGCCGTCGAGCTGCGCCGCCGGGGCATTGATGTCGAGGTGTACGAGGCCGCGACCGATCCGCGCCCGGCCGGCGACGCCGTGCTGCTACCGGCCAACGCGACCAGGCTCCTGGAGCGCATCGGGCTAGAGCCCGATCTCGGTGAGGCGGCGGCGACCGCCGACGGCTGGGTCTGGCGCGACGGCCACACCGGCGCCGCGATCGGCCGGGTGCTCTCCGCCGCGGAGTATGCCGACCGCGCCGGGGCTCCGTGCTACGGCATCGATCACGCCGACCTGCACGCGCTCCTGAGCGAGGCGTTCGGCACCGAGGGGCTCCACCTCGGCCACCGCCTGGTCGATCTCACCGACCCCGGCGACGGCCCCGTGACCCTGGAGTTCGCCGGCGGCGAGTCGGTCGAGGCCGACCTGGTCATCGGCGCCGACGGCCCGGGGTCGATGCTGCGCGAGCACGTCGTCGGCTACGACGACGCCCAGTTCTCCGGCTGCATCGCCTGGCGTGGGATCGTCCCGCGCTCGCAGCTCACCCTGCTCCCCGACCCTGGCCGGGTGCAGGTGTGGACGGGCGCCGACGGCCATCTGATGCATCACCCGGTCGGCAATGGCGACCACGCGTTCCTGCTGGTCAAACGGCAGCTCGGCCCCTGGGCAGCGGACTCGTGGTCCTGGCCGGCCGACCCGGACGAGCATGTCCATGCGTACGCCGGCTGGCATCCGGCCGTGGTCCAGATGATCTCCGCGGCACCGTGCTCGGAGCACTGGGCTCTCTTCCACCGCCCTCCCCTGGTCACCTGGTCGCGCGGCCGGATCACGCTGCTCGGCGACGCCGCTCACCTGATGGTCCCCCACCACGGCCAGGGTGCCGCCCAGGCGATCGAGGACGCGATCGTCCTCGCCGACTGCCTCGCCACCGACGACTGGGACCGCGCCACCACGACCTACGAGGTACGCCGTCGCGACCGCACCCGCCGCATCCAGATCGCCTCGCTGGCCGCCGCCGACGTCCTCCACCTCCCCGACGGTCCCCGCGCGCAGGCCCGCAACAAGCGACTCGGGTCAGGCGATGCGTACGACCGTCATCTCGCCTGGATCCACGATCACGACGTGGCCGAGCCCGGCCACCGCCCGTAACTCCCAGGCCCGCTGCCGCGTTGTCCAGGAGTGAGAGCCTTCCTCGGACGCAAGGGGTTCCTGGCGCTCGGCATCTGGGCGATGTACGCATCGGCCATCGCCGTAGCGCTGGTGCAGCTCGGCGCCGAGCCCGAGGCAGGCGGCGTCTGGTCGGGGCGCCCGATGGCCCCCGGCAGCCCCGCCGCCCTCATCGAGAAGCACGACTGCTGGAGCGCCGAGGCCCCGCGCGACATGACCGGCAGGCTCCCCGGCCACGCCATCGTCGCCACCGGCCCCGCCCCGCGCTACGTCGACGCCCACCTCACCGGCAAGGCCCTCGACCAGGTGTTCTCCGGCGAGGACCACGGCCTCGTCGTCTACGCCTTCTGCCGCTGAGGCGCCACCGGTGGTCGAGCCGGATTGGCGAGGTACGAGCGAATCCGTGTCGAGACCAACACAGTCCCCTGGCCGCTCGAACGGCTGTGTTGGTCTCGACACGCTCGCTGGCGCTCGCGGCTCGACCAACGGGGGCGGTCAGGCCCAGAGCTGACCCTCGAGGCCTTCCTCGGCGTCGTCGATGGTGCCTTCGTAGGCCCCGGTGGAGAGGTACTTCCAGCCGCCGTCGGCGACGACGAAGGCGATGTCGGCCTTCTCGCCGGCCTTGAGGGACTTGGCGGCCTGGGCGAGGGCGGCGTGGAGGATGGCGCCGGTGGAGATGCCTGCGAAGATGCCCTCGAGCTCGAGGAGCTCGCGGACGCGGCGTACGGCGTCACGGGGGCCGACCGAGAAGCGGGCGTCGATCAGGGACGCGTCGTAGAGCTCGGGGACGAAGCCCTCGTCGAGGTTGCGCAGGCCGTAGACGAGCTCGCCGTAGCGCGGCTCGGCGGCCACGATGCGTACCTCCGGCTTGGCGGCGCGGAAGAAGCGGCCGACGCCCATGAGCGTGCCGGTCGTGCCCAGTCCGGCGACGAAGTGGGTGATCGCGGGGAGGTCGGCGAGGATCTCGGGGCCGGTGCCCTCCTCGTGGGCGCGCGCGTTGGCGGCGTTGCCGTACTGGTAGAGCATCTCCCAGTCGGGGTGCTCGGCGGCGAGGCGCTTGGCGACCCGGACAGCCTCGTTGGAGCCACCTGCGGCGGGCGAGGAGACGATCTCGGCGCCCCACATCCGCAGCAGCTGGCGCCGCTCCTCGGAGGTGTTCTCGGGCATCACGCACACGATCCGGTAGCCCTTGAGCTTGGCCGCCATCGCCAGCGAGATCCCGGTGTTGCCGGAGGTCGGCTCCAGGATCGTGCAGCCCGGGCGGAGCCTGCCGTCCTTCTCGGCCTCCTCGACCATGCGAAGAGCCGGGCGGTCCTTGATCGAGCCGGTGGGGTTCCGGTCCTCGAGCTTGGCCCACAGACGTACGTCGGGAGAGGGCGAGAGGCGGGGCAGCCCCACCAACGGGGTGCCCCCGACCGACGCCAGCAGGTTGTCGTAGCGCATGGGGTCCATCGTCGCATCAACCGATCGTCTGATGCCCACTCGCGCCGATCGCCCGATCCGTGAGACCGCGGATCACGACAGGCTCCGGGTATGCATCAGGAACGAGAACCAGCGGTCGTCGTGGACGGCCTGCGCAAGACCTATGGCGACAAGGTGGCGGTCGACGAGATCAGCCTGAGCGTCCACGAAGGCGAGATCTTCGGCATCCTCGGCCCCAACGGGGCCGGCAAGAGCACGACCGTCGAGTCGATCGCCGGCCTGCGGGTCGGCGACCGCGGCCGGATCCGGGTCCACGGCATCGACCCGTGGGCCGACCGCGCTGCGGTGACGGAGGTGCTCGGCGTACAGCTCCAGGAGGCGAAGCTGCAGCCGAAGATCACCGTCCAGGAGGCGCTGGAGCTGTGGAGCGCCTTCTACCCCGACCCGGAGCCGTGGGCGCCGCTGGCCGAGCGGCTCGGCCTCGGCGGACACCTGCGACAGCGGTTCGAGAACCTCTCCGGCGGCCAGCAGCAGCGGCTCTCGATCGCCCTGGCACTGATCGGCCGGCCGCGGGTCGTCGTGCTCGACGAGCTCACCACCGGCCTGGACCCGCGGGCCCGCCGTGAGGTGTGGGACCTGGTCCGGGACGTACGCGACCGGGGTGTGACTGTCCTGCTCGTCACCCACTCGATGGAGGAGGCGCAGACCCTCTGCGACCGGATCGCCATCGTCGACGCCGGCCGGATCCGGGCGCTGGACACCCCGGCGGGGCTCATCGACTCCGCCTCCGCCGCCACGATCACCACCTTCGAGACCTCGGTCGCGATCGACTTGGCCTCCCTGCGCGACCTCGACGGAGTCACCGCCGCGCGCAGCGAGAACGGCACCATCACCGTCGAGGGCGCCGAAGGGGTCGCGCTCGCGGTCGTCGAGGTGCTGCGTACGCAGGGCGTGGCCCCGCAGCGGCTCCGGGTCGCCGCTGGAAGCCTTGACGCCGCCTACCTCGACCTCACCGAGACCGCGACCGACACAGACACTCGCCAGGAGGCGCTCCGATGACCAGCCCGACCGTTGCCGTGATTCGTACGGAGTCCCGGCTCTTCACCCGGGATCGGCTCGCCCTCTTCTGGATCGTCCTGTTCCCGAGCCTGATCCTCGTGGTGCTCGGAGCCATCCCGGCCTTCCGCGAACCCAACCCCGACTACGGTGGCCGCGCGCTGATCGACGTCTATGTGCCTGTCGCCGTGCTGCTCTCGATGATCATGGCCTCGATCATGACGATGCCGCAGACACTGACCGGCTACCGCGAGACCGGAGTCCTGCGGCGGCTCGGCACCACCCCCGCCCGCCCCGCCTCGATCCTGCTGGGCCAGGTGCTGGTGCACGCCGCCGCGGTCGCCGCCTCCACGGTCATCGCGGTCGCCCTCGGCAGGGTGGTCTTCGGGACCCCGCTACCGGAGTCCCTGGTCGGGTACGTGGTCGCGTATGTCCTGGCGCTGGCCGTCTCGCTCGGGATCGGCGCCGCCATCACCGCGGTCTCGCCCAACGCGAAGACCGGGCAGGTCGTGGGGATGGTGGTCTTCTTCCCCTCGATGTTCACCGCAGGGGTCTACGTCCCGATCGAGTACTTCAGCGGCACAGCGCGCGACATCCTCTCGTTCACGCCCTACGGCGCGGCCTCGAACGCGCTCAACGACGCCGCAGGGGGCGCCTTCCCGCAGCTGGTGGATCTGGCGGTGATGGGCGGATGGGCGGTCGTGCTCTACCTGGTTGCCGTGCGCGCCTTCCGCTGGCAATGAGAAGGTCCTCCACATGACCTCGGCCGTCGAGCACGAGCAGCTCTGGGAGCGAAACCTCAAGGCGCTGCCGTTCGTGCTGCTCGCGCTCGCCACGGTGATCAGCGTCGCGACCATCCCGGAGATGGGCCCGCGCACGCTCGGCATGCGGGTGACGCTCGGCGTGCTGGTGGCGGCGACCGCGGTGTGGATGTGGCGATGGATGTATGTCTACGGCCGCCCACATCCGGTCGGCTACGTCGGGCGCACCCTGCTGGCCGCGGCCCTCACCATCGTCCATCCGCTCTTCTGCATCTTCGCCTGGGTCGGGTTCCTGGACGCCTTCGAGTCCTTCCGCGGCCGCTGGAGATGGGTGGCGATGGCGGCCACCTCGCTGATCATGGCCACCGGCCAGACCGGTGGGCCGCCGCCGTACGACAGCCCGTGGCAGAGCGCGGCGCTGCCCGTGCTCTTCGTCGTCAACTTCGGGCTCGCCACCCTGATGGCCCGCTACAGCATGCACCTCGACGCCGTCAGCCAGGAGCGGGCCGACACGATCGTCCGGCTGGAGCATGCCCTCGCCGAGAACGCCCGCCTCCAGGAGCAGCTCCTAGCGCAGTCCCGCGAAAGCGGCGTACGCGACGAGCGCGAGCGCCTCGCCCGCGAGATCCACGACACCATCGCCCAGTCCCTGGCTGGCGTCGTGGCCCAGCTCCAGGCCGCCGAGGGCTCCGCGGACGCCCAGGACGTACGCCGCCGGGTGGCCCGGGCCACCGAGATGGCCCGCACCGCGCTGGTCGAGGCCCGGCGGTCTGTGCAGGACCTGACCCCCGCCGAGCTGGCCGACGCGTGCCTCGCCGACGCGCTCTCGACGCTGGTCGCGAGCTGGCGCGTCGACCACGGCGTCGAGGCCTCCTTCGTCGTCGTCGGGGATCCCACGGCGCTGCACTCCGAGGTCGAGGCGACGCTGTTGCGGATCGCCCAGGAGGCCCTCGCCAACGTCGCCAAGCACGCCTCCGCCCGACGGGTCGGCGTCACCCTCACCTTCGACGAGTCCGAGGTCATCCTCGACGTACGCGACGACGGCTCCGGCTTCGATCCCGCCGCTCCCCGCCGCTCGTCCTCGTTCGGGCTGGGCGTGATGCGCGACCGCGCCCAGCGCCTGACCGGCACCTTCACCCTGGAGTCCTCCCCCGGCTCCGGCACCGCCGTCTCCGCCAGCATCCCCGCACTCCCCCGAGGACCCGCATGAGCTCACCGATCAGGATCGTCGTCGCCGACGACCACCCCGTCGTACGCGACGGGGTGGTCGGAGTGCTCCGCGCGCAGGGCTTCGAGGTCGTCGGCCAGGCGGGAGACGGGGCGCAGGCCCTGGCCCTCGTCGAGGAACTCGAGCCGGACGTACTCGTGCTCGACCTGCGGATGCCCGGCACAGGCGGGGTCGAGGTGATCGAGCGGCTCCGGGCGTTGGAGTCGCGGATCGGCGTACTGGTCCTGACCACGTTCGACACCGACTCCGACGTGGTCGCCGCGATCGAGGCGGGTGCGACCGGCTACCTGCTCAAGGACGCACCGACACCGGACCTGGTCGAGGCCGTCCGCGCGACGGCGGCCGGCGAGACCGTCCTCTCCCCCGCGGTCGCGACCCGGCTCGCCTCCCGGCTGCGCTCACCCGGCCCGACGGCCCAGCTGAGCCCCCGCGAGCGCGAGGTGCTCACCCTCGTCGCGCGCGGAACGACCAACCGCGCCATCGCGGCGAAGCTCTTCGTCAGCGAGGCGACGGTGAAGACCCACCTGGGTCACATCTTCGACAAGCTCGGCGTCACAGACAGAGCAGCCGCGGTCGCACGAGCGTACGACCGCGGCATTCTGGGCTGAAGGGTTCAGCAGCCGCCGGCGACGGCGGGGAGGACAACTACCTGGTCGCCGTCCTTGAGCTCGGCGTCGAGACCGCCGATGAAACGTACGTCCTCGTCGTTGATGTAGACGTTGACGAAGCGGCGCAGGTCACCGTTGTCGATGAGGCGCTCCTTGATGCCGGAGTGGTTCGCCTCGAGGTCGTCGATGAGCGCGCTCAGGGTCTTGCCCTCGGCGCTGACTGCCTTCTCACCGGCGGTGTAGGTGCGGAGGATGGTCGGGATCTTGACCTCGATGGCCATGGGTTCTCCTAGCTGGATGTTTCTTGGGCGCGTCACGACAACGTCGCGACGATGCTGATTTCTTCCTCGGTGACTTCGCCGTCGACGATCCGGAACGACCGGAACTCGACCGGGCCCTCCTCGGGCCCGTGCTCTCGGGTGCTGACCAGCACGTAGTGCGCGTTCGGCTCCATCGCCAGCCCGATGTCGGTGCGCGAGGGGTAGGCCTCGGTCGCCGTGTGGGAGTGGTAGACGATCACCGGCTCCTCGTCGTTCGCGTCCATCTCCTTGTAGAGCTGGAGCAGATCGGTCGAGTCGAACTCGTAGAAGGTCGGCGAGCCGGCGGCGTTGATCATCTCGATGAACCGCTCCGGCCGGTCGGACCCCTCAGGGCCCGCGACGATCCCGCATGCCTCGTCGGGATGGTCGCGCTTCGCGTGGGCGACGATCGCGTCGTACGTCGCCTGGTCGATGGTCAGCACGGGATCAGCCTAGGCGGGCCGAGCAGCGGAGACGTACGTGACCGGGTGCCGGACACGGCCACGACCGCCCCACGACATGGTGTAGTCAGGACGCCGCCCACAGCGCCTCGACCATGGTCTCCTGCAGGATCCCGACCCACTGGTAGATCCCGTAGACCTGGCCGGCGGGGTCGTCGTCGGGCAGCGAGTCCCAGAAGTCCTCGTCGCCCTCCTCGACCCCGAGCCGGGTCGCGAGCGCGAGCCGGATGTCGGTGAAGGAGCGCATCCACGCCTCGGCGTCGGGGATCGGGAGCTCGACGTCGATGACCAGCCCGTCCTCGTCGAGCTCGGGCGGGAGGCCCGCCTCCTCGAGCGAGTCGATGATCGTGGACGCGGCCCGCGCCTTGCCGTCGCGCAGCCCACCCTCGGTGAACCGCCGAAACTCCCCGGCGGCCTCTTCGTCGTTCCCGTAGGCGGAGGGGAAGAGCCGCTTCAGGACCGGGTCCTCGGGCTCGGTGGTCGGGCCCGAGAAGTCGAGCAGCGCCTCGAGCGGGTCATCGCTCTCGGCCGGCGCGGCGACCTCGTTGCGCAACAGCTCGACGAGCTGCGAGGCCAGCGAACGGAGCAGGTCGGCCTCGAACCCGGAGAAGGTCGCGATGATCTGCTTGCCGCGGCGGTGGTAGCTGAACCCGCCCATCAATCCTGCTTCTCCAGCGTCGCCCACAGGCCGTATTCGTGCATCGCCTGCACGTCGCGCTCCATCTCCTCGCGTGACCCGGAGGAGACGGCCGACTTGCCGTCGTTGTGCACCTCCATCATCAGCTTCTCCGACTTCTTCTTGGAGTAGCCGAAGTACTTCTGGAAGACGAAGGTGACGTACGACATCAGGTTGACCGGATCGTTCCAGACGATGGTGACCCACGGTGTCGCGGGCGCTACGAGGTCGTCGACCTCGGGCTCGTCGAGCTCCACGGGGCTTGGCGCGCTCATGCCATCCATCGTGCCACGATGTGCCCGTGGACTCGACAGCGGACTCGACCGCGCTCCTGACAGATCACTACGAGCTGACCATGCTCCAGGCCGCCCTGAAGGCGGGCACAGCGGAGCGTCGTGCCGTCTTCGAGCTGTTCCCCCGGCGCCTGGCCGGCGGGCGGCGCTACGGCGTGGTGGCCGGGGTCGGACGGGCGCTCGACGCTCTCGAGGCGTTCCGGTTCGGCTCGGAGCAGCTGGCCATCCTGGAGGGCGTCGTCGACGGCCCGACCCTGGAGTGGCTGGCCGGCTACCGCTTCACCGGCGACATCTGGGGGTACGCCGAGGGCGAGACCTTCTTCCCGCACTCGCCCCTGCTCGTGGTCGAGGCCAGCTTTGCCGAGGCGGTCGTCCTGGAGACGGTGCTCCTCTCGATCTACAACCACGACTCGGCCATCGCCACCGCGGCCTCCCGGATGACGATGGCGGCCGGCGAGCGCCCGTGCATCGAGATGGGCTCGCGCCGCACCCACGAAGCGGCCGCGATCGCCGCCGCCCGCGCGGCCTACGTGGCCGGCTTCACCGCCACCTCCAACCTCGCCGCCCGCGCCCGCTTCGGCGTGCCCACGACCGGCACCTCCGCGCACGCCTTCACCCTCCTGCACGACACCGAGGAGCAGGCCTTCCAGGCCCAAGTCGCCTCCCTCGGCAAGGGCACCACGCTGCTGGTGGACACCTACGACATCGCCGAGGCCGTGGCGAAGGCGGTCGACATCGCCGGTCCCGAGCTCGGCGCGGTGCGGATCGACTCCGGTGACCTGGGGCTCCTCGCCCATGACGTACGCCGCCAGCTCGACGACCTCGGCGCCACCGAGACGAAGATCATCGTCACCAGCGACCTGGACGAGTACGCCATCGCCGGCCTCGCGGCCGCCCCGGTCGACGGCTACGGCGTCGGCACCCAGCTGGTCACCGGCTCCGGCCACCCGACCGCCGGCTTCGTCTACAAGCTGGTCGCCCGCGAGGGCTCCTCGGGCGAGCTGGAGCCGGTCGCCAAGAAGAGCGCGTCCAAGGCGTCGATCGGCGGCCGGAAGTACGCCCTGCGCCGCCGCAACCGCAAGGATGTCGCCGACGCCGAGGTGATCGGCATCGGCACCCCTCCGGACGGTGATGCCAACGACCGGCCGCTGCTCAGCCAGCTGGTGCGCAAGGGTGAGGTCGTCGGCCGCGAGCCTCTCGACACCGCCCGCGACCGCCATCAGGCCTCGGTCGCCGAGCTCCCGGTCATCGCCCACTCGCTCCTCAAAGGCGACCCCGCGATCCCGACGCTGTTCATCTGAGCGGTTCCACCACCTAGGCTGGCGGGCATGACGCGTGCACTGATCGTGGTCGACGTACAGAACGACTTCTGCGAGGGCGGGTCCCTGCCGGTCGACGGCGGGGCCCGGGTGGCCTACGACATCGGTCAGCTGCTGCGGGAGCGGGCAGCGAGCAAGGACCCGGAGCAGACGTACGGGCTGGTAGTGGCGACCAAGGATCACCACATCGACCCGGGCGACCACTTCGGCAACCCGCCGGACTACGTCGACTCCTGGCCGGCGCACTGCGTGGTCGGCACCGACGGCGAGGCCTTCCACCACAACCTCGACCCGGTCACCTTCGACGAGATCTTCCGCAAGGGTGAGTACGCAGCGGCCTACTCCGGCTTCGAGGGCGCGGCCACCGGTGGCGCCACCCTGATCGACTGGCTCCGGGCCCACGGCGTCGAGGAGGTCGACGTGTGCGGGCTGGCGACCGACTACTGCGTACGTGCCACCGCGCTCGACGCCCGAGCCGCCGGTTTCCGCACCACGCTGCTCGCCGACCTGGCTGCGGGCGTGGCCCCGGCGAGCACCTCAGCCGCCATCGACGAGATGCGCTCGGCCGGGGTAACGGTCTCGTGACAGAAATGGGAATTTACCGCAGATAGAAATCACCTGACGGTCTATTCTCTCTCGAATGGCTCGGATCTCGGCGACAGCCCCATTTCGCGAACCCCACTTTCGCTGGTTCTTCGCGTCCCGCTCCATCAACCTGGTGGGCAACTTCATGGCGCCCGTCGCCCTGGCCTTCGCGGTCCTGGAGATCAGTGACGCGCCGATCGCGATCGGCGCCGTCCTCGCGGCCCGCACCATCCCGATGATCGTCTTCATGCTCATCGGCGGCGTGCTCGCCGACCGGATGGGCCGAGCCCGGATCCTGTTCGCCTCCAACCTGGTCTCGGGTCTGAGCCAGGCGGCCGTCGCCGTCCTCGTCATCGCAGGTGTCGCCGAGCTGTGGCACCTGATCGCGCTCTCCGCGCTCAACGGCATCGTCTCCGCCGCCGGCCTGCCCGCCCAGCAGGGGATCATCCCGCTCGTGGTGCCTCGCACCATGCTGCAGGAGGCCAACGTGCTGATGTCGCTGACCCGCGCGATCGTCGCGGTCGCCGGTCCCGGCACCGCCGGCCTGCTCGTCCTCAGCGTCGGCGCGGGCTGGGCGCTCGCGCTGGACGCCGCCACCTGGATCGTCGCCGCGCTCCTGCTGCTGCCGGTCAAGATCAGCGGCGCGGTCGGCAAGGCCTCGGTCATCGGCGATCTGCGCCTCGGCTGGAACTACTTCCGCTCGACGACCTGGCTGTGGCTCTGCGTCGGTGCCGCGACCATGCTCAATGCGCTGTACGAGGGCGGGCTGCTCACGCTCGGCCCGCAGCGGGCCGAGAGCTCAGGGCTGGGCGCGGGCGGCTGGGGCCTGATCCTCACCTTCCAGGGGATCGGCGTGCTCGCCGCGACGCTGGTGCTGATGAGGGTCCGGCTCGAGCGGCCGCTGTTCTACGGCATGATCGGCATGGCCCTGTTCGGGCTGCCGATCGCCGCTCTCGGCCTGTCCACCGAACTCGCCGTGCTGCTGCCCGCGGCCGCCCTCTCCGGCGCCGGCATCCAGGTCTTCAGTCTCGGCTGGCAACTCTCGATGCAGGAGAACGTCCCCAGCGAACTGCTCTCCAGGGCGTCCTCCTACGACCAGCTCGGCACCTACATCGCCATCCCCGTCGGGCAGCTGGCGATGGGGCCGTTGGCCGCTGCGTACGGGATCGAGAACATGCTCGCGATCGCCGGCATCGCCTACGTGGTGATCTCGCTGGCGACGCTGCTGAGTCCGGCCGTACGCCGCCTGAACCGGGTCTCCTTCCCGGCTCCCGAGCGCAACGGCGCCCCGGCGCACTAGCTGTCGCGACCTACGACGCAGGCGTCGCGCTCGCCAGCAGCGATCGCAGCAGGTCGACCAGGCTGGTCACCGAGAGGTCGGGGTCGAACGCACGCTGGACACCGAGCCCGATGCCGAGGGAGAGCAGCTGGACAGCGGCGTCCTCCGCCGGTGAGGCCAGGGTGAGGCCGAGGTCGGTGGCCTGCTGCTCGATGAGGCCGGCGATGGCCGCGGTGAGCTCGCGGCGCCGGCCGGCGAGCTGTTGGCTCACCCCTGGGACGCGGCGGGTGCTGGTCGCGAACTCGACCTCGAGCGCGGTCCAGCCGACGTCGCCGATGTTGGCCTCGGCCCACGCCGCGAAGGCGTCGATCCGGCCCTCGACGGTGTCGACGCCGCTGACGGCGTCCGCCAGGGACTGGGCCCGCTCCCGGTGGATCACGTCGAGCACGGCCAGGCCGAGCTCGTGCTTGGTCGAGAAGTTCGAGTAGACCGCGCCCTTCGAGAAGCCCGCCGTGGTGGCGACCTTGTCGAGCGAGGTCGCGTTGTAGCCGTCGGAGAGGAACAGCCGGTGCGCGGTCGTGACGAGTCGCTCACGCGTCTGCGCGTGCGACTCCTTGCGCGTGATCCGGCCCACGGGTCAGATCTTACCAGTTCGGGCTACCGCCGGTATTCAAATACCATTAGTATCCGAATATGATTCGGCAGCCTAGAACAACCGCATGAGCACCCACCACGAGGTCGTCGTCATCGGCGCCGGCATCTCCGGCATCGCGGCCGCGATCAAGCTGCGCGAGGCGGGCGTCGAGGACGTCGTCATCCTCGAGAAGGCCGACACCTACGGCGGCACCTGGCGGGCCAACACCTATCCGGGGTGCGCGTGCGACGTACCGTCCAACCTCTACTCGTTCTCGTTCGCGCCCAACAGCGACTGGTCCCGGGTCTACGGCAACCAGCCGGAGATCCTCGCCTACATCGACGGCGTCGCCCGGGATCGCGGCCTCGAGGACATCACCCGGTTCGGAGTCGAGGTCCGCGGCGCGACCTGGAACGCCGAGTCCGCCGAGTGGCACCTGGACACCAGCGACGGCGAGATCACCACCCGCTTCCTGGTCGCCGCCGCCGGACCGTGGAACGAGCCGAAGATCCCGGACCTGCCCGGTCTGGCCGATTTCCCCGGCGAGGTCTGGCACTCGGCCCGGTGGAACCACGACGTCGGCCTCGACGGCAAGCGGGTGGCCGTGATCGGCACCGGGGCGTCGGCGGTCCAGTTCGTTCCCGAGGTCCAGAAGGAGGTCGCCGACCTGCACCTCTTCCAGCGCACCGCCCACTGGGTGCTGCCGAAGGTCGACCATCCGGTTCCGGATGCGGAGAAGTGGGTCAAGCACCACGTGCCCTTCTTCGAGAAGGCGCTCGGGGCGGTCGAGTACGCAGCCATGGAGGCCGTCGGCATCGCCTTCCGCCGCCCGCAGCCGCTGATGCAGGGCCTGCAGCAGATCGGCCGGGCCTACCTGCGCGCCGCCGTCCGAGACAGGGAGCTGCGGGCGAAGCTGACGCCCGACTACCTGCTCGGCTGCAAGCGGATCCTCTTCTCCAACAACTACCTCCAGTCGCTGACGAAGCCGAACGTCGAGGTGCACGCGACCGGCGTCGCCCGGGTCGAGGACGCAACCGTGATCGGTGCCGACGGCAGCACGGCGGAGGTCGACGCGATCATCCTCGGCACCGGCTTCCACATCCTCGACATGCCGGTCGCCGACCTGATCCGTGGCGCCGACGGCCGCACGCTCGCCGAGCACTGGGCCGGCTCTCCCGAGGCCTACCAGGGCACGTCGGTCACCGGCTTCCCCAACGCGTTCGTGGTGCTCGGACCCAGCCTCGGCACCGGTCACGGCTCGGCCTTCGCCGTCGCCGAGTCGCAGGTGGCGATGATCACCGAGGCCATCACGACCGCCCGCGCACAGGGCTGGGCGGAGCTCGACGTCAGTCCGCAGGCCCAGGCCGCGTACGTCGCGGACGTGCAGGCCGCGCTCGCCGGCACCGCCTACAGCGGCGCGTCCTGTCACAGCTACTTCATCGACGCCAACGGTCGCAACAGCTTCTCCTGGCCGTGGTCCACCGGCGAGCTGGTCCGCCGGATCAGCCGCTTCGACCCGGCCGACTTCGAGATCACGGTCAACGAGACGGAGGAGATTCCCGCATGACCCGACACTCCAGTCGCCGCAGGCCTCAGGCCCACTTGTCGGCGAGCGTGCGGATCACGTTGAGGTTGCGGTTGGTGCTGATCGAGATGTGGCGCTCGACGACGGCGTTGGTGATCTTCGTCTGCTGGAAGCTGTCGGTGAGCAGGTGCACGGCGCGGCCGATGACATAGACCCGCTCGCCCTCCCCCGCCCGAGCGACCAGCGCGTCCCGGGAGCCGGAGTCGGTGAGCTCCTTGCACAGGAACACGTACTGCTTGCCCTCGTGCCCCATCCCGACCGCGGCGGCGTCGTTGGCGATCACCTTCAGCTCAGCGGGCGTCACACAGATCGTCGGCACCTCGAAGAAGCGGTCGGCCGCGAAGGCCTCCTCGAGGATCGCCTCCATCTCGGCCCGGTCGCCGACCGGGTGGTCGAAGCGTACGTTGCCTGTGTTGATGTAGGTCTCGACGTCGGTTCCGCCCGCCCTCACCACGGCGGCGGAGATCGCCTGTTTCGGGAACTTCCGGTTCGCGCCGAGGTTGATGGCGCGCAGGAACGCGATCCAGGTGTGCCGTTCCGTAGTCATTCTCAGATAGTCTCCACCCGTTCACCGCGCCGCAACCCCCAACTCTGGATTCCGATCGATGCCTTCACAGCAGCTGCTTCCCTCGGAAGCTCCGACCGCCTCGGCGGCGAAGACCCTGGACCTCTCCAGCGACCTCGTCGTCTACGCGGCGCGCCTCATGCGCCTGGTCCGCCGAGCGCTCGACCTTCCGGCCAGCGTCCGGGTCCTCACGATCCTCGACGCCATCGGACCGCTCGGCATCACCGACCTGGCCCGCGCCGACGGCTGCTCGCAACCGACCATGTCGGCCCAGATCGCCCAGTTGGTGGAGACCGGCCTGGTCAGCAAGGAGCCCAACCCCGCCGACGCGCGGGCGAGTCTGGTGACCCTCACCGACGCCGGCCGCGCCGACCTCGCCGACGTACGTGAGCGCATCTCCCATCTCATCGCCGAGCGGCTGGAGTCGCGTCACCGCACTCAGGCCGATCTCGAGGGCGCCGTCGCCGTGCTGCGGGACCTGGTCGAGGGCGACTCCACCGCCTAGACCAACGCGGCGGCCGCTGCGGCGATCACGCCGGGATCGGTCACCCAGTGCCCACCGTCGTCGGCGACTCCCAGGGCCACCCGGCCGGTCGTGACGACCCGTCGCTTGGCGGAGAGATGCACGCCCTCGACGCCGAGCGCCGCGAGCGTCCTGATCGCGTCGACGGTCACGCCGCCTCCGGCCAGTACGTCCGGTCCGCCGACCGCGACCATCTCGGCGATCGTCGCGGCCCCTGCCGCGGCGGCCGGCGCGCCTCCTGAGGTCAGCACCCGGTCGACCACGCCGTCCAGCGCCCGGATGGCCGCGACCGGGTCCGCGCTGAGGTCGATCGCCCGGTGGAACGTCACCGTCGCCTCGTACGCAGCGGCAGCATCCGCCAGCTCCCGGACCAGCTCCACGTCGGGCTCCCCGTGCGGGGTGAGCGCGCCGATCACGATCCCGTCGGCTCCGGCTTCCAGGACCGTCTCGACCTCGCGCCGCAGGAGGTCGCGCTCCTCGTCGGAGTAGCCGAACCCGCCCGGCCGGGGCCGAACGAGCACGTGGACGCCCTGCCAGCCGTCATCGGCGTCGGCGCCGCCGACCTCGTCGAGGACTCCCTCGACCAGCCCTTGCGACGGGGTGACGCCACCGACCTCGAGGGCGGAGCAGAGCTCGACCCGGGTCGCCCCACCCGCACGCGCGGCGAGCGCACCGGCCACCGACGTCACCGCGATCTCGAGCGCTGTCATCGCGTCCTCACGGCACACAGTGTGCCCGACTCCTCGACTCGCCGGAATCAGGCTGACCCGCGCGCGGCCCAGTCACGCAGGGTGTCGATGCGGGCCTTGAGCTGGTCGGCGTTGGCGACCGCGGCGGGCGGGCCGCCGCACTCCTTGCGGAGCCGGTTGTGGGTGACGCCGTGGGGCGCCTTGGTGCGGTGGTGCCAGGCGGCGACCAGGCCGTTGAGCTCGCGGCGGAGCACGGCGAGCTGCTCGTGGGCGGCGACCGCGGCGACGGGCTCGTCGGCAGCGACCGGCCCGGAGGCCGACTTCTGCTTGCGAGCCCGGTCGCTCTGCCGCTGCTGGAGCAGCGTCTTCATCTGGTCGGTGTCGAGCAGCCCGGGGATGCCGAGGAAGTCCATCTCCTCCTCGGAGCCGACGTGCACCTCGCCGGAGTGGCCGAACTCGCCACCGTCGAAGAGCACCCGGTCGAAGCGCGCCTCGGAGCCCATGGCCTCCCAGGCTCCCAGCTCCTCCTCGGAGGCGCCCTCCTCGGCGTTGGCCGCGGCCATCAGCGCGTCCTCGGCCGCGAAGATGTCGTCCTCGCTGGTGACCTTCTTGCCGAGCACATGGTCGCGCTGCAGCTCCAGCTCGGAGGCGAAGCCGAGCAGGTTCGGGACCGACGGCAGGAAGACGGAGGCAGTCTCACCCCGAGTGCGCGCACGTACGAAGCGCCCCACCGCCTGCGCGAAGAAGAGCGGCGTCGAGGTGGTGGTCGCGTAGACCCCTACCGCGAGCCGGGGCACGTCGACGCCCTCGGAGACCATCCGGACCGCGACCATCCAGCGGTCGTCGGACTCGGAGAACTTGGCGATCTTCTTAGAGCCGGCCTTCTCGTCGGAGAGCACCACGGTCGCGCTCTGCCCGGTGATGGTCTTCAGCGTCTTGGCGTAGGAGCGCGCCGAGTCCTGGTCGGTCGCGATGACGAGCCCGCCTGCGTCCGGGACGTGGCGCCGAACCTCGGTCAGGCGCTTGTCGGCGGCGGCCAGCACCGACGGGATCCACGATCCGGCCGGGTCGAGCGCGGTCCGCAGCGCCTGCGAGGTCAGGTCCTTGGTCAGCGGCTCGCCGAGGTGGGCGGCGATCTCGTCGCCCGCCCGGGTGCGCCACTGCATCTGTCCCGAGTAGGCCATGAACAGCACCGGCCGGACGACGTGGTCGCGCAGCGCCTCGGCGTAGCCGTAGGTGTAGTCGGCAGCCGAGCGCGGGATCCCGTCCTCGCCCGGCGCGTAGGTGACGAACGGGATCGGGTTGGTGTCGGAGCGGAACGGCGTACCAGTCAGCGCCAGCCGCCGTGCGGCCGGTTCGAAGGCCTCCCGGACCCCCTCGCCCCACGAGAGCGCGTCGCCGGCGTGGTGCACCTCGTCGAGGATCACCAGCGTCTTGAACCGCTCGGTGCGGATCCGCATCGCGAGCGGGTTGACCGCCACCCCGGCGTACGTCACCGCGATCCCGACGTAGTCGGCCGAGGTCTTGCCCTGCCCGGCCGAGTAGGTCGGGTCGATCGCGATCCCGGCCCGCGCGGCCGCCTCGGCCCACTGGACCTTGAGGTGCTCGGTGGGCGCGACGATGGTGACCCGGTCGATCAGCCTGCGGCCGAGGAGCTCGGCGGCGACGGTCAGCGCGAAGGTCGTCTTCCCGGCGCCGGGCGTCGCGACGGCGAGGTAGTCACGGGGCTGTTCGGACAGGTACTTGGACAGCGCCTCCTGCTGCCAAGCACGCAGCTTGGTCGCAGTACCCCAGGCAGCCTTGTTGGGCCACGCGGGTGTGAGTGCGCCGGGAAGGTCGGCGCGACTCACTCGTCGTCGCCCTCGCCGCCGCTGGGCGGCATCCCCTCGAAGATCTCTTTGCAGTCGGGGCAGACCGGGAACTTGGACCCGTCGCGGCTCGGCACCCACACCTTGCCGCACAGCGCGACCACGGGCGTACCCATGACCATCGCCTCGGTCAGCTTGTCCTTCTCCACGTAATGGGAGTAGCGGTCGTGGTCACCCTCCTCGGTGGGGACGTCCTGCTCGCGGATGTCCTCCCGTTCCTTGACGGCTTCTTTCGTGCCGAATCCCAGGATGCCCATGCCCCCAACCTTACTAGGCCGCTAATTCAGTTCGGGGTCGGGCGGTCGCGTGGCGTGGAAGGCCAGCTCACCGGGCTGGCGCCGGAGCACCGCTGCCCACATCGAGCTCACGTCGTCGAGGAAGGAGTCGTACGGCTCGCCGTCGACGACATACCAGGACCCTTCGTCCACCTCACCCTGGAGCTGAGCCGCGCCCCAGCCGGCGTATCCGGCGAAGATGCGCAGCCGCGACAAGGTGCCGTCGACCAGCTCGACGGGCGTGTCGAGGTCGAGCAGTCCGAGGCGCCCGACCACGGGCCGGAAGCCCAGCGGCGCGTCGTCGGCGTCGACCAGGAGCGCGACCGCGATCGCGGAGTCCTTGCTCACCGGGCCACCCTGGAAGAGGACGTCGGGATCGGCGACGGAGGTCGCCCACGGGTGCAGCACCTCGGCGACCGGCACGGGCGAGGGACGGTTCAGCACCACACCGAGCGCACCGTCGTCGTTGACCTCGATCAGGAGCACCACGGTGTCGACGAAGTTGGGGTCGCGAAGCTCCGGGGTGGCTACCAGCAGCCGCCCGGCGCGTACGTCCTTCTTCTCCGTCATGACGCCATGATCGCACCACCCCGGTCACGTCAGCCGCAACAGGAAACCAACAAAGCACGCCGATCGGATCGAGACAGGAAAAGGCCCCGGGGCCGGCACTTAGGGAGGTGCGGAGGGAGTCCGCGGAGGGAGCGCACCGGCACCCGGGGCCTGGTCAGGCTGCCGAGCGGACCGCTCGGAGCATGTCGACGAGGCCGGCGAAGGGCCCGCGCTCGACGACCTCGACGGCCGGTACGTACTCGGCACGGGCACGCGCCTCGATCATCGAGCCGAGACGGACGCACTCGGCGTCGGCGAACGCGCCGCGGCCGGCCATGACCGCGAGGGTCAGGTGCTCCTTGGCCTGCGACTTGGCCAGCGCGGTCGCCATCGCCTCATCGACAGGGAGCGCGTGGTAGCGATCGAGGACCGTGCGGATGCCGGGCAGGTCGTCGGCAGCGCCGTGCCAGGCCCGGACGACGGCGTCCTCCAGGTCCATCGGCTGGCTGGCGAGCTCGCTCTCGATGCGGCCGGACAGACGGGTGTGCCAGCGCAGCTGAAGGGCGGCGAGCAGATCGAGCTCGTCGGCGAAGGTCTCGGTGACGCCGGGAAGATCCATGGGCAGCAGACCGTCTCGACGCTCGTCGATCACGGCGACCACGCCGCGGAGGATCTCCCCGCGCTTGTGATGGCTGGTCCAGCTCATTGTCGGCTCCTTGCGGAAGGTGAGCACTCACATACCGTGAGTACGTACCTATAGTATTGGACATACTGACGGTATGGCCAACACCTGGGACGGTGATTCCGGACACGGCCGTTAGAGTGGACGAGTGGCAAAGTCGTCCGTGAGCAAGCTCGTCCCCAAGGTTCCTCCGCTTCCGTCGGTGCCGGGGATGTCACGGAGGCAGCAGTTCTCCGCCTCGACCAAGAAGACGCTCGTCGAGGTCGCCGAGAGACTCTTCACCGAGCACGGCTACGCGAGCACCTCGCTGGACGCCATCGTGGCCGGGGCCGAGGTCACCAAGGGTGCGCTCTACCACCACTTCAGCGGCAAGCAGGCGCTCTACGAGGTCGTCTTCGAGAAGGTCGAGGCTGCCACCGCGCAGAGCATCGACGCCGCCATGCGTGAGACGAAGGACCCCTGGGAGCAGGCCCGGGCCGGGCTGCGTACGTTCCTGGAGGCCGTCCAGCAGCCCACCTACCGCCGCATCGTCGTGCAGGAGGGGCCTGCCGTCCTCGGCTACCAGCGCTACCGCGAGCAGGAGGAGCGCTCCACCTTCACCGTCGTCGAGGACATCGTCGCCGCTGTCCTGCGGGCCGGTGACCGGAGCGTCGACGACGAGATGGTCGCGACCTTCGCCCGGCTCTTCTTCGGGGCGATGTCGGCGGCCGGCGAGTCCGTCACCGAGGCCAGCGACCCCGAGGACGCGGCCGAGCGCATCGAGCTGGCCGTGACCTACCTGCTGACCGGGGTCCAGACCCTGGCGAAGCAGGGCGTCAAGGTCGAGGACATGCGCTAAGAGCCCGATCTCTGGGCACTACTTGACGATCACGCCACCGGGCTCGACCTGACCGTTGCCCTTCGGGATCAGGTCCAGCCAGACCTTGCCCGGCGGGATCTCGATCGCGGCGCCACTGGCGTCGGTGAACGTCACCGCGCCCTTCTCGCCCTTCTTCACCCAGGTCGCCTCGACGATCTGCCCGGCGCGCATGATCCACGCCTTGCCCCGGCCGGTGAAGTGGGAGACCGGCACGATCGCGCCGCCCGGGTCCTTGTAGGGGGCGATGGTGGTCTTGGTCTGCGCAACCACGACGGTGTCGGCGAGGAACTGGCCGCTCTTGGACATGTAGTTGTTCTGCAGGCGGTACTTGCCGCCCTTGAAGACCCAGTTGTCCGTGCGTGCCTGGGAGAACTTCACGTCGACGGCCTTGGCGGGCTTGCCACCGGTCAGCTCGGTGGTCGTGTCGCCCCAGGGCATGAAGTCGCCGGGCCGCTTCGCCTTGCCGTCCTTCGCGGCCGCGTTGCCGGCCTTCGCGACCTTGCCGACCACGCTGTGCAGGTAGTCGTGGGGCTTGCTGGTGTCGCGTACGACGTAGGGGGTGGACATGTCGATCCACTCCACATCGTGCTTCTTCAGCTGCGCGAAGGTGTACGGCGCCGCGCCACTGGTCATGATCTTGGCGTCGATCGGCGCGGCGATCCCGGCGTCGGTGGCCCGCATCGAACGGACCGGCCCGGCCTCCTTCGGAAGCTGGGAGTAGTACGCGACGGCCAACCGGGTCACGCCACCCTCGACCAGCTCCTGGACGACCATGTCGGCCTTGGCGAGACCGTACTGCGGGTCGCTGGCCGAGGTGTTGTCGATCTTGACGATGTAGGCGGGATGCTTGCGTGCGGCGGTCTGCCCCTCGGGGAGCTCGACACCCGTCAGCGGCTCGTGGTCGGGCTCAGCGGGCGCGGACGGCGACGCCTTCGCATCCGTCGGCTCCTCCGAGGACCCACAGCCGGTCAGGACCAGACCCGCAGCGGTCAGCGTCGCCGCTGCTCGCAGGAGGAACCCCGGGCGGGACGTACGCATCATCGATCTCCATCTGAATCGGCTCAGTACCAAGACGAGTGACAGACGGTAATCGTTGCGGTCAACAGGCCTGCGCCCGGGGTTCCTTCTTCGAAGGACTCAGGCGACGGTGGCGCCACCGTCGACATAGAGGGTCTGGCCGGTGATGTAGGAGGCCTCGTCGCTGGCCAGGAAGGCAGCAGCGGCGGCGATGTCGGCGGGCTCGCCGACGCGCTTGACCGGGTTGGCGTCGGCCGAGAGCTTGCGGAAGTCGTCCACGTCGAGCCCGAGGCGGGCCGCGGTCTGGTCGGTCATCTCGGTGGCGATGAACCCCGGCGCGATGGCGTTCACGTTGACGCCGAACGGGCCGAGCTCGAGCGCGAGCGTGCGGGTGAAGCCCTGCACGCCCATCTTGGCGGCCGAGTAGTTCGCCTGGCCGCGGTTGCCCAGGGCCGAGGTGGAGGAGACGTTGATGATCTTGCCGTACTTCTGCTTCACGAAGACCGCCTGAGCGGCCTTCGACATCAGGAAGTGGCCCTTGAGGTGGACGTTCATGACCAGGTCCCAGTCGTCCTCGGTCATCTTGAAGAGCAGGTTGTCGCGGGTGATGCCGGCGTTGTTCATCAGGATGTGCAGGCCGCCGAGCTCCTCGACGATGCGGGCGACCGCGGCCTCGGTGTCGTCGGCCTTGGCGACGTTGGCGCCGATGCCGACCGACTTGGCACCCTCGGCCAGCGGAAGCTTGGCGGCGGCCTCAGCGGCGGCGGCCTCGTCGAGGTCGATGATCGCGACCGAGGCACCCTCCTCGGCGAAACGCGTGGCGACTCCGAAACCGATCCCGCGCGCTGCACCGGTGATGACTGCGACGCGTCCGTCGAAACGACCCATGACTCAAACTCCTTTGGTTGTGACCGGGCCCACGAACACGTGCGGCCCCCGCCGACAATAGCGAGGGCCGTACGTCTTGTCTTCAGGGGTCTACTGCTTGGTAACCCAAGCGTCGCGCGCAGCGACGCCCAGGTCGGGGTGGTCGGTGAAGAACGCGTCGACACCGGCGTCGAGGTAGGGACCGACCTCGCAGCCCAGATCACCGATAGCGATCGGGTCGGTGCCGATGCGGCACTCGGTGGGGAGGTTCTTGTTCTCGGCGCGCATGGTCCAGATGACGGTCGGCAGCCCGATGCGCTGTGCGCGGTCGGCGAGGTCGGTGGCCTCCCCCAGGGTGCCGTCCACGTTGCGCGGGATGAAGTAGAACTTGTACGGCGCCACCTGGTCGGCGTACCTCTTGATGCCTCGCAGACCCTTGTTGGTGACCAGGTAGTCGTTGGTCACGCCGGTGCCGGCCACCACCTGGTCGTAGGGCGCGCCGCCGAAGTCGATCAGCTGCACCAGCGGCGTGTCGACCATGCGGTTGAGGTCCTTGAGGTTGCTGACCTCGAAGGACTGGATGACCGCCGCGGCGCGCTTGCCGCCGAGGCCGTGGCGCTTGAGGCTCTTCGCGAGCGGCTCCTCCAGGGAGAGACCGATGGAGTCGAAGTACGTCGGGTGCTTGGTCTCCGGGGCGACGCCGATGGTGCGGCCGGTCTCGGCCTCCTTGGCGTCGACCAGGTCGAGCACCTCGTCCAGGGTCGGCACCTCGTAGAGGCCGTTGTACGCGGTGTTGGCCGGGCGGTCGCCCGGGATGCGCTCCTTGGCGCGCAGCGTCTTCAGCTCGGCGAGGGTGAAGTCCTCGGTGAACCAGCCGGTCAGCGCGTTGCCGTCGATGGTCTTGGTCGTCTTCAGCGCCGCGAACTCGGGGCGGTCGGCGACATCGGTCGTGCCGGAGATCTCGTTCTCGTGGCGGGCGACGAGCACGCCGTCCTTGGTCGAGACCACGTCGGGCTCGATGAAGTCGGCACCCTGCTGGATGGCCAGGTCGTACGCCGCCAGGGTGTGCTCGGGCCGGTAGCCGGAGGCACCGCGGTGACCGAAGACGATCGGGTCGGCGTGCTTGTGCTTGGCCGCCTGGACGGCGGTCGTGGTGGTGGCCGTCGCAGAGGCGGGGTGCGAGACCAGAACGGTCCCGGCGGCGAGCGCCGCGGCGGCGGCAAGCGCGAGAGTACGCATGCGAGTGGGGTTCAGCGTGGTCATGCCCCGATCACACCGGCCCCGGGAGTCCCTGGGGCCGGTGTGCGGTGAACGTGGCGTGACGATCTGCCGAAGCACGTCAGGCGGCATCGCCCAAGTCTAGGGAAGGCGTACGCCGCCCCGCGATCACTTCGCGGAGCACGTCGGGGTTGTTGGTGATGATGCCGTCGACACCACGGTCAAGGACGGCGCTCATGGTCGCGGCGTCGTTGACCGTCCAGGAGTGGATGTGCATCCCGAGCGCGTGCACCCGGGCGACGTAGCCCGCGTCGAAGGAGCCGAAGTGCGGGTTGATCTGGTCGGCCCAGGTGTAGCTGTCCAGGTCGGCGTAGGCCGGGGTGCCGAGCAGGCCGACCGGCACCTCGGGCTGGATGCGCTTGTAGGTCTTCATCGAGTCGAAGTCGAAGCTCTGCACGGCGAGGCGGCCGGCGGCGACCGCGGCGGGCACGTAGCCGGGGAACGAGTCGAACTCGGCCGCGACCTTCTTCTCGATCCCCGGGTAGAGCTCCGGTGACTTGAGCTCCATCAGGATGCCGGACCGCGTCGGCCGCACCTGCTCGACCATCTCCTTCAGCGTCGGCACCGGCTCGCCGGCGTACTTCTCGCCGAACCAGGAGCCCGCATCCAGCGTCTTGATCTCGGCGAGGGTGAAGTCCTTGACGTTCCACGGCGAGCGGCCGGGGAAGCGCTGCTCAACGTCGGTGGTGCGCGACAAGGTGGTGTCGTGCATCAGCACGAGCTCGCCGTCCTTGGTGGCCTGCACGTCCGACTCGATCCAGTCGGCCCGCTGCTCGACACCGACGGCGAAGGCGGCGAGCGTGTTCTCGGGGGCGTACGAGCTCGCCCCACGGTGGGCGGTGACGGTGATGTCGTCGGCCCGGTTGGCCTCGACGGCGTTGACCGCCACCGGAACGATCATCGTGCCTGCTGCCAGCGCGACGCCGGCCAGTGTTGAGGTGAAGGTCTTGGACGCGACGGACGACAGCGACATTGCGCACTCCCGAGATCAGTGGACGACAACTGATCTCGAGTGAATCGGTCGCCGCCGACCTCACCCCGACGCCTTGATGGCCGAAGCCGTACGCCTCGGTGAACTCGGCCCGGAACAGGCCCGGAGTCAGCCCAGCACGGCACGCAGCCGGTCGGCGTACTCCTTCTGCTCGCCCTCGCCGTATTTGTGGCGCGGCCAGAAGAATCCCTTGAGGCCGTCGCCTCGGGTGCGGGGGACGACGTGCAGGTGGAGGTGTGGGACGGACTGGCTGACCACGTTGTTGACCGCCACGAAGCTGCCCTGGGCTCCGAGCCCGTCCACGACCGCGGCAGCCAGGCGCTGGGCGTTGGCGACGAAGCGTTCGTGCAGGTCAGGAGGGAGATCGAGGAGTGTCGCGAGATGCTGCCTGGGCACCATCAGGATGTGGCCCTTCTGCACCGGCCGATGGTCGAGGAACGCCAGGAATCCCTCGTCCTCGAAGACCACCTCGGTCGCCAGGTCGCCGGCGACGACGTCGCAGAAGACACAGCGCTCACTCACGACTCGTCTCCCCACGACAGCGTCGCGACCACGAGGTCGACGGTCGGCAGGGCCAGGTCGGCGAGGTCGGGGTGCGGGAAGGAGTAGATCAGCCGCGACTCGTAGAGCCGGTCGGGCGAGGCCACCCACCGCTCCCCCACCGTCGTGGTCTCGGCCTGCAGCGGGTGCCGCACCATGCCGAACGGGGCCGGCCGGCTCAGCGCGACCGCCAGCCCGGCCGGGCGCCGCCCGACCCGTTGCAGCCAGTAGGCCAGGAACGCCGCGCCCTGCTCGACGGCCGCGTCCTTGGCGGCAGCCATCCACTGGGCCCAGTCGGGCTGCTCGACCTTGGACCGCTGCACCTTCGGGAGGACCTTGGCGGCCAGGTCGGCGAGCTGGTAGTCGCGTACGTCCTCGTCGGACATGTCCACGACGTACCACTCCTGCGCCTTCGGCAGCCGCAGGTCGACGTGCGGCTTGGGGCCGATCGCCTTGACCACGTCCTTGATGCCGGCGCGGAACCGGCTCGGCCCGGCCGGGTCGAAGGTGACGTACGCGATCTCCTCGATGTTGGCGGTCAGGAACTCCCGCAGCCCGTCGACGTTGCGCAGCTGCGCGCGCCGGCGGGTGTCCTCGGCGAGGAAGGTCTCCAGCGCCTCCTGGGAGGAGAAGAGCATCGCCTCGTACGGTGGCCGGTTGCCGCGATCCCCGGGGAAGACCCTGATCCGGGCCTCGTCGAGCTGGGGAACGACAACCTGCCCCGTACGCAGCGCGGCACCGACCGCGTCGGCGTCGGCGGCGGCGAGCGCCGCCTCGAGCGCGCGGTTGCGGTAGCCGTCGATCATCTTCCGAGGCTAACCCTCGGACCTGGCCGGATCGGCCTAGGCGGCACCGAGACGCTGTGGCGTGTCGTCGTCGCAGGTCGCGAAGAAGTTGCCGACCTCGTCGACCATGTGGCTGAACGACTCCGCCGCGAAGAGCACCGGCTGGTAGTGGGTGATGTCGTAGTCGACCGTCGCCATCTGGGCGAAGTCGATCGGACGCACCTCCACCTCCCGCATCTCCTCGATCTCGCCGTAGGACGAGAGCAGCCCGGCCCCGTACGCCTTCAGCTCCCCGTCCTCGTGGAGCACGCCGAACTCGATGGTGAACCAGAAGACATCGGCCACGACCTGGAGCGCCTCCCTGGTCTCGACGCGACGCGCGGCGGCGCCGGCGAGACGCTTGACCTCGGCGATCTGAGGGTCGGCGAGGAGGTTCCCGTGGCCGATCACCTCGTGGATGATGTCGGGCTCCGGGGTGTAGAGCGGCACGGCGTGATGACGCAGGTACTGCGTCGAGTGGAACTGCCCGTCGGCCAGGCTCCCGTAGAACTCCTCCAGCGGGACGATCCCCGCGGCCGGGACGTACTCGAAGCCCGTCAGCGGCTTCAGGCCGGCGCTCACCTCGTCGAGCTGTGGCACCCGGTCCTGCGGGAGGTTGAGAGCCTCCACGGCCGCGATGTAGTTGCGGCAGGCGTACTTCGCGTGCAGCGGTGCGATCTCACGGCACACCGTGCGCCAGATCTCGTTCTCCGTCTCGGTGTAGTCGATCCGGGGCACTGCGTCCCCCGGTTTCCAACCCAGCGCCGCGGCAGCGATCTCGCTCCGCCGCGCCCGGTAGTCCTGGTCTGCGAACCCGGGGTGGTTGTCCCCCAGATGCACCTCGACCTGCCCATCCTCGCCCACGGTGACGGGCGAGTAGAGCTGTCCTTCCTCGAACATCCTTACCTCCATGTGACGTACGCCTCACAACCCTATCGCGCACGCAAGAGAAGTCATCCCGCCAGGGAGATGAACAACCGGAAGTCTTCCGACAGACGCGACCAGGCAAGAAACACCAGCCACGCGGAACTAGGGGGTGCGGGTGGCGAAGCCCCCGCCGCGACGCGAAGCGTCGCCTGAAATGACAAACCGACGTGGCCCTCCGTCAGGAGGGCACACGTCGGCCAAAGGTTTGTGGAGCTGCGGGGAATCGAACCCCGGTCCTCGAGCGCCGTGCCAGGTCTTCTCCGGGTGCAGTCTGTGGGTGGCGTTCTCTCATCCCCGGGGCTCGACGCAGACACGTCCCCGACAGGCTCAGCCGACTAGATGTCCCTCATGCCCCGTCGGCATGTGCATGAGGTTGAGTCTCCTAGATGACGCCTGGATCCGAGCCGGAGACGGATACTCGGTCAGACGCTTCGATCACCGCTCAGGCGGCGAGAGCGAAGGAACTGCGCTTAGCGTTGGCAGTTATTGGTTTCCAGCGATCGTTTACGAGATGACGCTGGCTCCTCGACCCGCTTCCCCTGGGAGCAACGTCCCAAGTCGAAACCGATCAGCCCCTTTTGAGTTTTCAACGCCTGCAACCAGGCAACAGGACAACACTACAGTCCCCCGCCGGCATTCCCCACTCGGTTTATCCCGTCATCCCCTTGAGCTTGCGGCCGACCTCGACCTCGGCCTCCCGCTTGGCCGTACGCTCGGCGATGGTGTTGCGCTTGTCCCACGACTTCTTGCCCTTGGCGACGCCGATCTCGACCTTGGCGCGGCCGTTGAGGAAGTAGAGGGCGAGGGGGACGACGGTGAGGCCCTTCTCGGAGACCTTGCGCTCGATCTTGTCGATCTCGGCGCGGTGCAGGAGGAGCTTGCGCTTGCGGCGGGCGGAGTGGTTGGTCCAGGTGCCGTTGAGGTATTCGGGAATGTGGATCCCGTGGATCCAGGCCTCGCCACGGTCGATGTCGACGAAGCCGTCGACCAGGGAGGCGCGACCCTCACGCAGCGACTTCACCTCGGTGCCCTGCAGGACCATGCCGGCCTCGTAGGTGTCCTCGATGTGGTAGTCGTGTCGCGCCTTCTTGTTCTGCGCGATCATCTTGCGCCCCTGCTCCTTCGCCATTCTTCTATTCTCTCAGGCGCAGGGTCATGACCGCGAAACGTTTAGGGCCCGAGTCACAGACCCAGCAGCGGCATCGGGTCGACCGGGGTGCCGTCGCGGAGGATCGTGAAGTGCAGGTGGCAGCCCGTGGACCAGCCGGTGGTCCCTGCGTACGCCACGGTCTCACCGCGCCCGACGGACCCTGAGGTCCTCGCGTAGCTCGAGATGTGGTTGTAGACGGCGGTGTAGGAGCGCCCGTTGACCTTGCCGAGATACAGGTGCAGGCGGTTGCCCCACACGCTGGAGTACGAGGTCGAGATGATCTGCCCGGAGTCGACGGCGAGCAGCGGGCGGCCGCAGGGTGCGGAGAAGTCGGTGCCGTTGTGCAGCGAGACGTAGCCGTAGATCGGGTGCTTGCGGACGCCGTAGGGCGAGGTGACGTAGGTGTCGGTCACCGGCGGCCCGAAGAGCCCGCCGACCGACCCGACGTTGCGGTCGGAGCCGGAGCCCGCCGAGGCGAGCGACCGGATCTTCGTACGCAGCGCCGACTCCTCGGCCTCGAGCTCGCGCAGCTCGGCGGCGTCCGCCGCCCGGGCCGCCTCGGCCGACTGCTTCGCGGTGGCTGCCTGGTCGGCCAGCGTGGACATCTCGGCGTGGGCCGCGGCGGCCTGGTCCCGGAGCGAGTCGACCTCGGCGACCAGCTGCCGAGCCTTCTTCTCCTTGGCCGCGATCCCGTCGGTCGCCTCCTGCACCTCGCCCTCGCGGACGACGAGCATCGTCTCGGTCGCCTCCATCCGCTGGAGGGTGGCGTCCTGGCCCGCGGAAGCCGCGTCCACGTACGTCTGCTGGCGCATCAGGTCCTCGAGGGAGCCTCCGGAGAGCAGGGCCGCCGCCTGGGCGAGCTGCGGGTCTCCGCCGGTGAACCGGGTCAGGATCGCGTCGCGCATCTCCTCGCGCTGCACCTTCACCTCGGCCTGGCCCTCGGCGAGCTCCCGCTTCGCCTCGGCGAGCAGCAGCTTCTGCTCGGCGAGCTCGGCCTCGAGCTTGTCGTGCGCGGCCTGCACCTCGACGAGCTTGGCGTTGAGCTCATCGAGACGGGTCTGGGCCTGGTCGAGTTTCTTCCGGGCCGCGGCGTACGTCTCCGACGCCTTGCGCAGGCCGGCGCTGGAGTGCTCGAGATCCTCGGCGGCGGCCTTCTGGTCCTGCTGGACCTCGCGCTGCTCCTGCTCGAGGCGGTCCTTCTCGTCGGCGGAGGAGGGGAGGGTGGGCGAGAGCAGCACGGCAGCCACCACGGCGCAACAGAGCACAGCGGCGAGCGAACCGGCACGGGGGAAGACGTGCACGGCTCCGACGGTAGGGGATCCGGGTCAGACCTTGATGTATTTGCGGGTGAGCAGGAGTGTCGGGACGAGCGTGAGCAGGATGCCGAGGATCGCGACGATCGCGAAGGAGCTGAAGAACTCCTCCCAGCCGACCCACTGGGTCACCGCGGTGGACGAGAGCCGCTGCTCGACGCCGAAGTACATCACCGCGGCCAGCGCGATCCCGGACAGTCCGATCCCGACCAGGGCCACCACGAGCGACTCCAGGAGGAACGGCAGCGCGATGTAGAGGGTCGAGGCACCGACCAGTCGCATGATCCCGATCTCACGACGGCGGGCGAAGGCCGCCAGCCGGATGGTGTTGGCGACCAGCAGCAGCGCCGCGATCACCAGCACGATCGCGCCGACCAGGGCCGCGCTCTGCAGCCCGTCGACGGCGGCGAGGATGGGCCCGGTGACCTCGTGGACGTCACCGACGTGGTCGATGCCGTCCAGGCCGGCGACCGCCTCGATGATCTCGGCGGAGTGGTGCGGGTCGGTCATCGTGACCCAGTAGGACTCCCACATGTCGCTGGACTTGACCACCGGGTCGGGACCGCTGACGCCTTCGACGTCGAGAGCCTGCAGCCGCTCGTAGGCCTGCTCCTGGCTCTCCTCCTCGATCTTGTCGACGTAGCGGTTGTCATCGAGGGCGGCGGTGATGACCTTCTTCTGGCTGTCATCGACGGCGCCGGCGCACTGCGGGTTACGGTCGTTGGCGCCGTTGCACATGTAGAAGGTGATCTGCAGCTCGTCGCCCCAGACCTCCTCGGTCAGCTGGGCCTGCTCACGCAGCAGCAGGCCGACGCCGGCGAGGGTGAGCGAGACGAGCAGCGTCAGGGCCACCGCGACGTGCATCGACAGGTTGCGGCGTAGCCCCTGGCGGAGCTCGGTGAATACATAGCGCAGCTGCATGGCGGGTCGAGGAACCTTTTCTGGTTGTGGGACCTGGTCGAAAGCGAGAGGGCCGGCTCAGCGCCGAAGCCTCAGAACTGGGCTCCGTAGCCGCCCTGGACCTGGTCGCGTACGAGGTGGCCGTGCTCGAGCTCGATGACGCGCTTGCGCATCTGGTCGACCATCTGGACGTCGTGGGTCGCCATCACGATCGTGGTGCCGGACCGGTTGATGCGGTCGAGCAGGCGCATGATGCCGACGGTGTTGCCGGGGTCGAGGTTTCCGGTCGGCTCGTCGGCGATCAGGATCATCGGCCGGTTGATGAACGCACGGGCGACGGCCACGCGCTGCTGCTCACCACCGGAGAGCTCGTCGGGCATCCGGTCGCCCTTGCCGTCCAGACCGACCAGCTCGAGCGTCTCCGGGACGCGCTCCCGGATCTCGCGGTTGGAGTGACCGGTCACCTGCATCGCGAAGGCCACGTTCTCGGCGACGTTCTTGTTGGCCAGGAGGCGGAAGTCCTGGAAGATCGTGCCGACCTGGCGGCGCAGCCGCGGCACCTTCCAGCCGGCGAGCCGGTTGATCTCCTTGCCTGCGACGTAGACCCGACCGGTGGTCGGGCGCTGCTCGCGCAGCATCAGCTTGAGCGCCGTCGACTTCCCCGAGCCGGATTGGCCCACGAGGAAGACGAACTCCCCCTTCTGGATGTCGATCGAAAGGCTGTTGAGGGCGGGGCGCGCCTGCCCTGGGTAGGCCTTGCTGACCTTCTCGAAGCGGATCACCGCACCGAGGGTAGTGCAACGGTGGTGGGCTCAGCACTTCGGCTCAGAGATACCTGCCCCTGTACTCTGACGGCGTGCGCTCTGCAGTCCGGATCCTCATCGGTGCCGTAGTCCTCACCGCGATCGCGGTCGGGGTCGGCGTACTCACCCTGAAAGACGACGAGCCCGAGGTCGCCGAGGTGAAGGGCGACCTGAGCACCGCGGACACCACCACGATGCACGTACGCCGCGGCGCGTTCTGCGACCGCGTCCCGACCGAGGACGCGACCGAGGCTCTCGGCGGCGCCGCCGCCGAGAAGAAGGCCTACGGCGACGGCGACCAGACCGCCATCTCGGGTGAGGTCAACGACGTCTCGCAGGAGTACGGCTGCATCTGGACCGGGCCGGAGGACTCGGCCACCTCGGCGCGGGCCTGGGTCTTCGCGCCGCCGGTCACCCTGGACTGGGCCACGCAGATGATCAAGAGCGTGCCCAAGGGCTGCAAGGCCGCGTCGACCCCTGCGTACGGGAAGCCGTCGGTCGCGCTCACCTGCACCGACGCGAAGAAGCAGACGAAGGTGGTCTACCGCGGCCTCTTCGGCGACGCCTGGCTCTCCTGCGAGCTCACCGGCAAGGCCGGCGAGGCGCCCGCGGCGGTCCAGAAGCGTGCCTCCCGCTGGTGCCTGGTGACCCTCACCGCGGCCGCCGCTGACGCCTGAGGTTCTGGATCGAGACCCGGTCCCGGCGCGGCGTTTGCACCGAACTAAAGTCTAGTGCTTTAATCGACTTAGTCGCTCGGGTCGGGTAGGCACCTCACCGGGCGGCGCGCGCCGCGGGCACTGAGTCAGAGCAGAGCCGGCTGGCGAGAGCGGGTGGGGTCCTTAGGGATGGGGATCCCACCCGCGACGCGGGACGCGTCGCATTCAGCACCGCGACGCGAGCCACGCCAGGACGGTGCCGGCGAACTCGTCGGGCTGGTTGCGATGCACGAAGTGACCGACGTCGAAGTGGACGAGGTCGGCCTGCGGAATCCGCTGGGCGACCTTCTCCAGGTCCGACTGCGGGATGTGGCTGTTGCCGCCACCAGCCACGATCAGGGTCGGCATGGGCAGCAGCTCGAGCTGCTCCCACATCCACGCGTCGTACATCGTCGCCTCGACCAGCAGGGACGCGATGCACTCCCAGTCGTGGGGCATCGGCCTGGCCGCGCGCCCGGGCGACCTGCGCTCGCGCGGCGCAGGTGGCACCACGTCCTCGATGATCAGCCGGGAGACCAGGTCGGGCCGGTGCATCGCGACCAGGAGGGCGACGTTGCCGCCGGTCGAGTGCCCGACGACCACGGCGCCCGAGATCCCGAGCGCGTCCATCGCCACGATGACGTCGTCGGCGATGAGCCGGTGGGAGTACTCCGAGGCCCAGTCCGAGTCCCCGTGCCCCCGCATGTCGAAGGCATGCACCCGGTGGTCGGCCGCGAACGGCGGCACCACACCCTGCCACCGCTTCGCGCTGCCTCCGAGCTCGTGCAACAGCACCATCGGCACCCCGTCCTCAGGACCGTAGGCGTCATAGACGTACGCCGCTCCCCGGCCCGGGAGTGGAAGCCTGGTGCGCGTCAGCGCATCCATCAGGTCAGTTCTGTTCGGCCTTCTCGGCGCCACGGCGCCACCGGATGCCGGCCTCGAGGAACCCGTCGATGTCCCCGTCGAAGACAGCCTGCGGGTTGCCGGTCTCGTAGGTCGTACGCAGGTCCTTGACGATCTGGTACGGGTTGAGCACGTAGTTGCGCATCTGGTCGCCCCACGAGGCGGCGACGTCACCCTTGAGATCCTTGAGGTGGGCCTCCTCCTCAGCCTTCTTCAGCGCGAGGAGCTTGGCCTTGAGGACGATCATCGCGGCGGCCTTGTTCTGCAGCTGCGACTTCTCGTTCTGGCAGGAGACCACGGTGCCGGTCGGGATGTGGGTCAGCCGGACCGCGGAGTCGGTGGTGTTGACCGACTGGCCACCCGGCCCCGAGGAGCGGTAGACGTCGACCTTGATCTCGTTCTCGTCGAGCTCGATCTCGTCGGTCTGCTCCAGCACGGGCACGACCTCGACCGCGGCGAAGGAGGTCTGGCGGCGGCCCTGGTTGTCGAAGGGGCTGATCCGCACCAGACGGTGGGTGCCGGCCTCGACGGAGAGGGTGCCGTAGGCGTAGGGGGCGTGGATCGCGAAGGTGGCGGACTTGAGCCCGGCCTCCTCGGCGTAGGAGGTGTCGAAGACCTCCACCGGGTACTTGTTGCGCTCGGCCCAGCGGACGTACATCCGCATCAGCATCTCGGCGAAGTCGGCGGCGTCGACGCCACCGGCGCCGGAGCGGATCGTCACCAGGGCCTCGCGGGCGTCGTACTCCCCCGAGAGCAGGGTGCGGATCTCCAGGCTCTCGACGGCCTTCTTGACCCGGCCCAGCTCGGCCTCGGACTCGGCGAGCGAGTCTGCGTCGCCCTCCTCCTGGGCCATCTCGACCATCAGGCCGAGGTCCTCGATGCGGGTGCGGAGCTCGGTGAACTTGTTGAGCTCGTTCTGCAGCAGGGAGAGGCGGCCGGTGACGCGGGTGGCGTTGTCCTGATCGTCCCAGAGGTCGGGCGCGGCGACCTGCTCGCCGAGGTCGGCGATCTCCTTGCGCATCGCGTCCAGGTCCAGCACCTGGCCGATGGTCTGCATCGTTGCCTGGAGCTGCTTGATCTCGGTGTCGAATTCGGGGCCTGCCACGTCTTACAGGTTACTTGACGCGTGGTGCCGCACCCGATTCGCCGACCTTCAAATATGCGCTCGCCCTCCGGTACGGGGAACCGGAGGGCGAGCATCAGGGGGATATAGGCCCCGAGACTGGGCTCAAAGGGAGGTCAGGCCTGGTGGGTGGAGCCGGCGAACCAGCCGTCCCAGGCAGCCTCTTCACGAACCGACGCGCCCGGCTTGGGGGCGTGCAGCATGATCGCCTGACCATTCTCCCAGCGCAGGAAGATGCCCACGTGGTAGACCGGGCTGCCCCAGAACATCAGGTCGCCGCGCTGGATCTGGTCGTTCGGGACCGTCGGCAGCGCAGCGGCCTGGTCCCGCGAGACCCGGGGAAGCTCGATGCCGGCGGCGCTGAAGGCGTACTGCGTCAGGCCGGAGCAGTCGAACGAGCTCGGGCCGGTGGCACCCCAGACGTACGGGTCGCCGATCTGCTCCGAGGCGACGCTGATCGCCCGCTCGATCTTGCCTTCCTGGCTCGCGGCGAAGGCCTTCGCCTCAGCCTCGGCCTTCTTCTTCGCCTCCGCGGCCTTCTTGGCGGCGATCGCTGCCTTGCGCTTCGCCTCGGCGGCCTTGCGGGCTGCCTCGGCCTTGCGCTCCTGCACCTCGACAGCCCTCTCGAGCTGCTTGATGTCGGTGAGCATCGCGGTGGGGGTGGCCGAGGCCTCCAGGGTCGGAGCCTCCACCACCTTGGCCGCCTCGACGGTCGACTCGACCGTCGTGGTCTCGTGGGAGGCCGGGGCGGCGTTGGCGGCGGGCACCGCCACCAGGGCACCGGCGGCGATGCCGCTGGCGAGGGTGATGCGGCCGATGAGCTTGCCGTGGCCGCTGAGCGTCGTCCTGAGCTTGTCGAAGGGAGATCCTGCGATCGACCGGGCGATCGAGACGTTCGGCGACCGGAACGGGCGGGGCGCGCCTCGGTGGGCAGGGTTGGATACGGACTTGGACATGCGTGAGTTCCTTCCCACGCCTGCGAGGTGAGCTGTCGGGTTCGGGCTAGAAGGTTGCCCGGCCATCTGCGATGGCTTCACCCCAAGCGACCGTCCGAGTTAGTCGCGTGGAACTTGGGTCCCCCGCTCCTGTCCCATACGTACTGCTGAGTGTGAGGGTAAAGGGGGTTCAGTAGTTGGGGCCGGCGTCCGGAGGGACAGGATTCGGCGTGTACCGGGGCCGGTCGTGCGTTCTGCACGGCTCAACCAAGGTGACATGCGATCTGGAACGGATCCAATCCCGAATGGCCGAATCTGGAGCACAATCCGCGTGTTCACGCGTGACTTTGCCGTCGTTTGTGAAACATCTCACGGACTGAACACGCGTATGACGCCGTGTCGAACTTGCGTTTACTCCGCAGCTTCGAGACGGAAACCGACGCCGCGGACGGCGACGACCTTCTCCTGCACACCGGCCGCCTCGAGCTTCTGGCGCAGGCGTCCGACGGTGACGTCGAGCGTCTTGGTCGAGCCGTACCAGTTCTCGTCCCAGACCTCGGCCATCAGCCGGTCACGGGAGACGACCTTGTCGCGGGAGGCGGCCAGGACGGCCAGCAGCGCGAACTCCTTGCCGGTCAGGGTCACCTCGCGCTCGCCGGCGTAGACCCGGTGGGCAGCCACGTCGATGCGCAGGGCGTCGTCGTCGGCGCCGAGCTCGACCGGACCCGAGCGGCGCAGCAGCGCGCGGACCCGCGCCTGGAGGACGGCCAGCGCGAACGGCTTGGCCAGGTAGTCGTCGGCACCGGCGTCGAGCCCGACGACCAGGTCGATCTCGGCATCACGTGCGGTGAGGATCATGATCCCGCCCTCGTAGCCGTTGTCGCGAGCGGCCTTGCAGACCTCGAGCCCGTCCATGTCCGGAAGGCCCAGGTCGAGCAGCACCAGCTCGGCGTCGTACGGAGGTGCCAGCAGCTCCAGCGCCTTCTTGCCGGAGTCGACCCAGGTGACGTCATAGCCCTCACGCTGGAGCGTGCGCACCAGGGGAGCAGCGATGTCCTCTTGGTCTTCTACGACAAGCACGGAGTTCGACATGAAGAGAACAATAGTTACAGCCCCGTAGGGCTTGTGAAGAGATCCCCCCTTTCAGATAAGCGCGTGATCACATCGTTAGGTCCGAGCTGGTCGATACCGAGGGGATCCTCGGCCCCTTCGGAGACCTCATCCCAGGTCACCGGAGCAGCGACGGTGGGGATCCCTTTGCCTCGCAGCGAGTAGGGACAGATCGTCGTCTTCGATCCCGAGTTCTGCGACCAGTCCAGGAAAACCTTGCCTGACCTGCGACTCTTGGTCATGGTCGCAGTGACCTTGCGCGGGTGGGCCTTCTGGAGGTCCTCGGCGATCTCCTTGGCCAGCGCCGTGGCGACGTCCGGCTCGACGGGCTCCGGCAGGGCGGCGTACAGGTGCACGCCCTTGCTCCCGCTGAGCACCGGAGTCGCGGAGAGGTCACGGGCGCCCAGCGCCTCCCGCACGAGCAGCGCCACCTCGCAGCACTCCTGCAGGCCGGCCGGCTCGCCGGGGTCGAGGTCGATCACGATCCGGTTCGCGCCGGCCGGGGCGCCGTCGCCACCGACCGTCCACTGATGGACGTGCAGCTCCAGCGCGGAGAGGTTCGCGGCCCAGGTGAGGGCGGCGAGGCTGTCGAGGATCGGAAAGGTGAGTGTTCCCTCCCTGTGGTCGGCGGTTCGGGATCCCGTTGTCGGAACGACGACCGTACGGACCCAGCTGGGTGTGCCGGCCGGTGCGTTCTTCTCGAAGAACGACATGTCGCCGACGCCGTGCGGCCAGCGGATCCTCGTCACGGCGCGGTCCTGGAGCTGCGGCAGGAGCGCCGGCGCGACCTGGGCGTAGTAGTTGAGCACCTCGCCCTTCGTCATGCCCGTACGTGGATAGAGCACCTTGCTGAGGCTGGTCAGGGTCAGGACCCGGCCGTCGACCTCGACGCGTACCTCTTCTCGTTCGACCATCACAGATCCTCCGGTGAGACGTCGTCCCTGATCCCGATGAAGCTCGGCTGCCGCAGCCGGCCCTTGTAGCTCGCCGCCGCGACGGCGGTGCCGTGGGTCTCCACCTCGACGACGAGGAGCGGCTCGACCCAGTGGGTGCCCCGAGCGTCCAGCGACGGCACTCCCCCGTCGGGGTCGACGTCGGGCCCGGCGAAGGGGCTCCGGCTGGTCTCGCGGAGCAAGTCCCCGAGTCGCTGGGCCCGTTTGCCGGTGATGCCGCTGCCGACCCGCCCGCGGTAGATCAGACCCTCGGGCGTCGGCTGCCCGACGAGCAGGGCGCCGAGTCGTTCGGTGCCGCCTTCGGTGCCCACCTCGGGCCGCCAGCCGCCGACCACCAGGGAGGCCCGGTAACGGTGGGCCAGCTTGATCCAGTCCTTGCTCCGCTCCCCCGGCCGGTAGCGGCTGCCGCGCCGCTTGGAAACGATGCCCTCCAGCCCCTGCGCCCGCGTCACCTCGTGGAGCATCCGGCCGTCGTCGTAGGTCGCCGGCACCTGCCACGAGCCCAGGTCGCCGTCGGCATGGACGGCCTCGAGGATCTTGCGGCGCTCGACCCAGGGCTCCTCGATGAGCAGCCGCCCGTCGAGACGGAGAAGATCGAAGACCATGTACGTCGCGGGGATCCTCTCCGCGAACCGCGCGGCGCGGCGTGCGTCGCGGTTGTGCATCCGATCCATGAGCACCCGGAAGTCGGGCAGCCCGGCGTCGTTGAGCGCAATCACCTCCCCGTCGACGACGATGTCGCGCTCCGGCCCCCTCGCGATCTCGGGCCAGGCGGGGGTCGCGTCGTTGTCGTTGCGTGTGGTCAGCCGGGTCTGCGTACGTCCTTCCGGGCTGTCGCCGAGGAGGCGGATGCCGTCCCACTTGACCTCATGGACCCACTCCTCCCCCGGCGGAACGTGGGCGCCAGGGGTGGCGAGCATGGGACGCATGCGTCCATCTTGCCTCTATGAAGTCGTTGCGCCGGGCAGATCGGGTCCAATCCTCACGCCCAGTCGATGTCGACGCCGGCGCTACTCCAGATCGGGTACCTCGGCCGGTGGTCGGCTGTCGCGCTCGACCAGGCAGGCCTAGCGTCTGGGTCGCGGGTCAGCGACCCGTGGCCCTCTCCGTTGGGTTGGCGGAGGGGCCGTTTCCGCTTCACAGCCAACCGGGGAGAGAGGGGCCAGACCCGTGTCCACCGACCTACGTGTGCTGTTCGTCTTTGCCGCGCTGATCGCCGCCTCTGTCGCTGCCTACATCGGGCTCATGCCCCTCGACGCACCATCGTGCGGGACCGGGCTGCGCCCCGAGGACATGTGCTTTTGGACCACTCCCGAGGCGCGCCGCCCGGAGGCGCTCGTGTGGCTCGCAGGCTCGGTCGGCCTGGTCGTGGCGGCGTTTCTCAGCGGCCGCTACCACTGGACCGGTCGCGACCTGTGACCATTGGCGCCGCCGTCGCGTGAGCCGACCCTGGCGAGTGCATTCCTCTCACCCGCCGTGTGACAGGTGCGGTTAAGGGGTACCGAGAAACTGGATTCCGGCAGATACTGGGGAAGTCGTTGCCGTTGCGGAGGGAGTCACCATGCGTGCGATCTGGAAGGGCGCGGTGTCGTTCGGGCTGGTCAGCGTGCCCGTGAAGCTTTATTCGGCGACGGAGTCCCACGACGTCTCGTTCCGTCAGGTGCACCAGTCCGACGGTGGCCGGATCCGCTATCAGCGGATCTGTTCGATCGACGGCGAGGAGGTGCCCTACTCCGAGATCGCGAAGGGCTATGAGACCGAGGACGGCGAGATGGTCGTGCTCACCGACGACGACTTCGCCAACCTGCCGACCACCTCCTCGCGCGAGATCGCGGTGGAGAAGTTCGTGCCGAGCGACCAGATCGACCCGATGCTCTTCGAGAAGAGCTACTACCTGGAGCCGGAGAACACCGGGGTCAAGCCCTACGCGCTGCTGCGCCAGGCTCTGCTCGAGGCCGACCGTGTCGCCCTGGTGACCGTCGCGCTGCGGCAGCGCACCACGGTCGCGGCGCTGCGGGTGCGGCCGACCGACAACGGCGACGTGATCGTGCTGCAGACCATGATGTGGCCCGACGAGATCCGGGTACCCGACTTCAAGGTCGAGGCCGGCGAGATCAAGGACTCCGAGATCAAGATGGCCAACATGCTCGTCGAGACGCTCGCGGGCGACTTCCATCCCGAGGAGTTCTCCGACGACTACGCCAGCGCCGTCGAGGAGATGGTGAAGGCCAAGATCGAGGGCGGCGAGGTCGAGCGGACCCCCACCTCCACCAAGACCTCCGGCGAGGTCGTCGATCTGCTCGCGGCGCTGCAGCGCTCGGTCGCCGCGGCCAAGAAGTCGCGCGGCGAAGAGGTCCCCGAAGAGGCCGAGGACAAGAAGTCGGAGGCGTCCTGAGGCGTCCTGACCGACACGTACCGAATTCTCTGGTGCGGACGTGTCGAAAGCGGCAGGCTCTTCTCGACGCGTAGGCGACGACGCGCAACGGACGCGACGCCGACACGCAAGGAGAAGCCGATGCGCTACATGATGTTCGTGAAGATGGACCCCGAGGCCGGGCCGCCGCCGGTCGCGCTGATCGAGGCGGTGGAGGCCGAGATCAAGCAGCAGTACGCCGACGGCATCCTGCTCGACGCCGACGGGCTCGGTCCCGCGGTGGAGATCCGGCTGACCGCGGGCGAGGTGACCCACATCGACGGGCCGTTCGCCGAGGCCAAGGAGGTCGCCGGCGGGTTCTCGCTCTTCGAGGTCCGCTCGCCCGACGAGGCCATCGAGCTCGGGCGCCGGATGATCCAGCTCCACGAGGAGCTGTGGCCGGGACAGGACGTGGCCGTGGAGATGCGGCCGCTGTTCGGTCCGCCGACCCCGGCTGAATGAGCTCGCCCACCGAGCACGCGATCGTCGCGGTCTGGCGCAACGAGTCCGTACGCCTCCTCGCCGGTCTGGCGCGGATGACGCACGACCTCGACCTGGCCGAGGACCTCGCCCAGGATGCTCTCGTCGCGGCGCTGGAGCAGTGGCCGCACGAGGGCATCCCTCGCAACCCCGGAGCGTGGTTGATGTCGATCGCGAAGCGGCGCGCGATCGACGGGTTCCGCCGTGACGAGGTGCTGCGCCGCAAGGTCGCCCTGCTGGGCCACGAACTGGAGGAGGGTGAGATGCCTGACCTGGCTGCCGCGGTAGACCACATCGAGGACGATGTGCTGCGGCTGATGTTCCTCTCCTGCCATCCGGTGCTGGCGCCCGACTCCCGCACCGTGCTGACGCTGCGGCTCGTGGGCGGTCTGACGACCGCCGAGATCGCCCGGGCCTACTTCGCCAAGGAGTCGGCCGTCGGCCAGCGGATCTCGCGGGCGAAGCGCACCCTGGCGGAGGTCGGGGCCTCGTTCGAGCTGCCCACCGGCGAGGAGCGGACGGCACGGCTGCGCGACGTGATGCAGACGATCTACCTGGTCTTCAACGAGGGCTACGCGGCCACGTCGGGGCCGTCGTGGACCCGGCCTGAGCTGTGCCTGGAAGGGATGCGGCTGGCCCGGATGCTGGCCGCGCACGCCCCGGGCGATCCCGACGCGCAGGCGCTGCAGGGGCTGCTCGAGATCCAAGGGTCACGGCTCGCGGCCCGGGCGGATGCAGAGGGTCACCCGGTGCTGCTCGAGGACCAGGACCGGACCCGCTGGGACCAGCTGCTGCTGCGGCGCGGCCTGGCCGCGGTCGACCGGGCGACGGCGCTGGCCTCCTCCGGCACCCCCGGCGGAAGCTATCTGGTGCAGGCGATGATCGCCGCGTGCCACGGCCGCGCCCGACGGGCCGAGGAGACCGACTGGGCCGAGATCGCACGCCTCTACGACATGCTCGCGACCGGCGTCCCCGGCGCCGTCATCGAGGTCAACCGGGCGGTGGCACACGGGCGCGCTTTCGGTCCCGATGCCGGGCTGGCCATCCTGGCAGCACTCCCCGAGGGAGCGCTTCCTGGGTCGCATCTGCCCGCCGGCGTACGTGGTGACCTGCTGCACCGCGCCGGGCGACACCTCGAGGCCGCGGTGGCGTTCGACGAGGCGGCCGCGTTGACCACCAACGCCGGGGAACAGGAACTTCTCCAGAAACGTGCGGCCGCGTGTCGAAGCGACGAGGTCTCGTCCGACGCGTAAGTATCAACCGGCTCGACCACCGCGACAGAAGTGAGCAGACGATGACCACAACCACCACCTCCGCCGACGGCACCACGATCGCCTACGACGTCACCGGCACCGGCCCGGCGCTCGTCCTGGTCGACGGGGCCTTGTGCTACCGCGGCTTCGGGCCGTCGAAGGAGCTGGCCGACGCGTTCTCGGACCGGTTCACCGTCTACCGCTACGACCGCCGCGGCCGCGGCGACAGCAACATCGCCAAGCCGGCTGCCGCCGGCACCATGGAGGCGGTCGAGCAGGAGGTCGCCGACCTGGGGGCGGTGATCGAGGCGGCCGGCGGGCACGCCCACCTGCTGGGCCTGAGCTCGGGCGCGTTCCTCGCCCTGGAGGCCGCACGGGCCGGGCTGCCGATCGACAAGATCGTCGCCTACGAGGCGCCGCTCATCCTCGACGACACCCACCGCCCCAACGACGCCGACCTGGCGCAGCAGGTCGAGGCCCTGGTGGAGAAGGGCAAGCGGGCCGCCGCGGTCGAACTCTTCATGCGCATGGTCGGCATGCCGCTGATCGCGGTCAAGATGATGCGGCTCACCCCGGCCTTCAAGAAGCTCATCCCGGTCGCCCACACGCTGGTCTACGACCTGGGCATGTGCGTGCCGTTCCAGCAGGGTCTGCCCCTGCCGGGCGGCTACTTCAAGAACGTCTCGGTGCCGGTGCTGTCGGTGGCGGGCAGCAAGAGCCCGACCTACATGACCAACGCCCAGCAGGCCATCTCCAAGGCCGTTCCAGAAGGCCGCTACGTCGTCCTCGACGGGCAGGACCACATGGTCAAGGCCGACGCCCTGGCTCCGGTGGCCACCGAGTTCCTCACCGCCTGAACGACCCCGCCGGAGGGCGGCCTATCCTGGCGCCATGGCGCAGCTCTGGGACATCTCCCCACCGGTCCATGCATCCTCGCCGGTCTTCCCCGGCGACCATGCCACCGAGGTCGGCTGGACGTTCCGGATCGGCCCCGGGTGTCCGGTCAATGTCGCCGAGCTGACTCTGTCGGCCCACGTCGGCGCGCACGCGGACGCTCCGCTGCACTTCACCGACGGCGGCACGCCGGCCGGCGAGATGCGGCTAGAGCCGTTCCTCGGTCCGTGCCGCGTGGTCGACGTGTCAGGGGTCCGACCGCTGGTCACCGTCGACGACATCGACCTCACCGATCTTCCGCCGCGCGTGCTGTTCCGGACGTACGCCACCCAGCCGACGACCTGGGACGACGACTTCTGCGCGCTCGACCCTGCGCTGATCGACCTCCTGGCCGCCCACGGGGTGCAGCTGGTCGGCACCGACGCGGCCAGCCTGGACCCGTCCTCCTCCAAGGATCTTCCGGCCCACTTCGCGACCCACCGTCATGACGTACGCATCCTGGAGAACCTGCTGCTCGATGAGGTACCCGCGGGCGACTACGAGCTGATCGCGCTCCCCCTCAAGCTCACCACCGCCGACGCCGCGCCCGTGCGCGCCGTGCTCAGGCCGATCAAGGAGACTGCCGAATGAACCGCGACGATGCGGTCGCTCTCGACCAGGCCGACCCGCTGGCCCCGCTGCGGGACCTCTTCGACCTGCCCGAAAGGACGATCTACCTCGACGGCAACTCGCTGGGCGCGCTCCCCCGCGCCACCGCGGGCCGCGTGGCCGAGGTGGTCACGCAGGAGTGGGGCCAGGGACTGATCGAGTCCTGGAACACCGCCTCCTGGATCACCCTCCCCCAGCGCGTCGGCGACAAGATCGCCCGGCTCGTCGGCGCAGGTCAGGGCGAGGTCGTGGTCGCCGACTCAACCTCGCTCAACGTCTACAAGGTGCTCGCCTCGGCGCTCTCGATCGCGTCCGTAGACTCGCCCGAGCGCCGCATCGTGGTCAGCGAGCGCAGCAACTTCCCGACCGACCTCTACATCGCCTCATCGCTGTGCCGTGACCGCGGCTACGAGCTGGTCCTGGTCGACTCCCCCGACGAGATCGAGGGGCTGCTGGACCGGACCGCGGTGCTGATGCTGACCGAGGTCAACTACCGCACCGGCTACCTGCACGACATGGCCGCGGTGACCGCGCTCGCGCACGAGCACGGCGTGCTTGCCGTCTGGGACCTGTGCCACTCGGCCGGTGCGGTGCCGGTCGACCTTCGGGACGCCGACGCCGACTTCGCGATCGGCTGCGGCTACAAGTTCCTCAACGGCGGCCCCGGCTCGCCTGCGTTCCTGTGGGTCAACCCTCGCCACGTCGACCGTTTCGAGCAGCCGCTGTCGGGCTGGATGGGTCACGCGGCGCCGTTCGAGATGTCGCCGGGCTACCGGCCCGCGGAGGGGGTCTCGCGCTACCTGTCCGGCACCCCCGCCGTCATCGGCATCTCCGCCCTGGAGTGCGGTGTCGACACGCTGCTGGCGGCCGAGACGTACGGCGGTCTCGAGGCGATCCGGGAGAAGTCGCTCGCGCTGACCCGGCTCTTCGCCGACCTGGTCACCTCCCGGCTTCCCGGGTTCACGATCGAGTCCCCGCTCGACGACGCGCAGCGGGGCAGCCAGCTCTCGCTGAGCATCGGCGAGGGTGCGTACGCGATCGTGCAGGCGCTCATCGAACGCGGTGTCGTCGGCGATTTCCGCGCAGGCTCACCGGACATCCTCCGTTTCGGCGTCACCCCGCTCTATACGCGCTACGTCGACGTGTGGGACGCCGTCGACCACCTGGTCTCGGTGATGGACAACGACGAATGGCGCGACGAGCGCTTCTGGACCCGAGGAGCAGTCACATGAGCAGCACGCAGGACCTTCCGATGGACTACTCCGACTATCTCCACCTGCCGGAGGTGCTCGGCGCGCAGAATCCGCTCTCGGGCGACCACAACGAGATGCTCTTCATCGTGCAGCACCAGGCGATGGAGCTGTGGATGAAGCTCGCGCTGCACGAGCTGACCGAGGCGCAGCGGCTCCTCGCCGAGGATGCGGTACGTCCGGCGTTCAAGGGGCTGGCCCGGGTCTCCCGGATCATGGAGCAGCTCGTGCATGCCTGGGACGTCCTCTCGACCCTGACCCCGACCGAGTACGACAAGTTCCGCCCCTACCTGGCCACCGGCTCGGGCTTCCAGTCGTGGCAGTACCGCTGCATCGAGTTCGCGCTCGGCAACAAGGCCGCCTACACGCTCCGCGTGCACGAGGGACGCCCGCACGAGCAGGATGTGCTCTCCGCGTACGGACGTCCGTCTCTCTACGACGAGTCGCTACGCCTGCTGTCCCGGCGCGGCTTCGACATCCCGTCCGATCATCTCGACAGGGACTGGAAGCAGGAGTACGCGGCGTCCGACGCCGTCGAAGCCGCCTGGGGCGAGGTCTACCGCGACCCGGACAAGCACTGGGACCTCTACGAGCTCGGCGAGGAGCTCACCGACCTCGAGACCGCCTTCCGGGTCTGGCGGTTCCGGCACGTGACCACCGTCGAGCGGATCATCGGGTTCAAGGTCGGCACCGGCGGGACCAGCGGTGTCTCCTACCTGCGCAAGCAGCTCGACATCATCCTGTTCCCCGAGCTGTGGGCGATGCGCACCGAGCTGTAGCGCTGTTCCGCCATCAAGGTATGCAGGGAAAGGAACACATCCCGTGCGGAGTTCCGCCCGGAATGTGTTCCTTCGACTGCATACCTTGACGAAGGAACCGACCGCTCAGCGCGCCAGCTTCCCGCGGAGCCGCTCGGCGAGACGTACGGAGGCCTCGATCTCGACCTTGCGGATCGAGACGGACTCGATGTTGATGCCGAACGGCACGCCGAGCTGGCGGCAGAAGGACATCAGCTCGATCGCCGTGGCCTCGGCCTGCTCGAGCGAGGCGTCGAGGGTGTCGGTGGCGTGGCGCAGCTCGTTCTCGATCCAGCGCGGGACGTCGACGCCGAGCCAGCGGAGGAACTCGAGGGTCTTCATCGAGCCGCAGACGGAGAAGGTGAACACGATCGGCACCGGCTGCAGGCCACGGGTCTCGCACTCGTAGCGGTAGTCGGAGACGAGGTTCTTGGCGGCGTTGACGTCGTAGACGACCTGGGTGACGAAGTAGGAGCAGCCCGCCTCCTGCTTGGCGATCAGCCGAAGGTGCTCGTCGCCCTTGGCCGTGTGTCGCTCAGGGATCGCGACGGCGCCCAGGAGCAGGTCGGGGTTGGCCTCGTTCCGGATCTGCTGGGCACGGCGCAGGCTGGTGGCGACCCGCTTCTCACCCGAGGAGGCGCCGACGAAGACCGACAGCGCCTTGGCCGGGTCCTGGGTCTTGACCCAGTCGCGCAGTGTCGGCTCGTCGTACTTGCCCGTGGCCCGGTAGACGACGGCCGGCACGTCGAGACCGGCGAGGTTGCGCTCGAGGAACTCGGCGGGGTCGAGGGTGCGTGCGAACGGGAACGGCCGCTCTTCCGGGTTGCGGTCGGACTCGTCGTCGATGTCGTAGAGGATCAGCCCGTCGACATCGAGGGGCCGGATCCGCTCGAGCGTGACCTCCGCGATCTGCTGGACCCTCTCGGGTGCCGTCGTCACCCTCGGCGGGGTGACGGCGAACAGAAGAATCTCACCGGCACGGTCATTGATGCGCTGCTGCAGATCCACGACATCAACGCTAGCCGAGCCGTGCCGACCCGGCGCGTCTGTCCCACCCCAGAGCGCCGAGTCGGCGTCGATCAGTAGACGCTCGGCCCCGAGGTGGGGGCGTCGTAAGCCTCGGTGTCCGGCTTGATCTTGAACAGCTCGGCACGGCGCTTGATCGTCTCGGCGCGAGCCAGACGCGGCTTGTCGCTGCCGTCGCGGATCACGCGGCCGCCCTCCTCGAACTTGTGGAGGAACTCGTGGGCCCAGGTCACGTCGGACGGTGTCGGGCTGAACGACTCGTTGATCACCGAGGGCTGCTCGATGTCGAGGCAGAGCTTGCCGGTCATACCCATCGCGACGCCGTCGGCCGACTGTTCACGGAGCAGCGGGTGGCTGCTGCCCACCGTCGGGCCGTCGATCGGACCGGACAGGTTGCCGATCCGCGAGGCCAGGACCAGCTTGGTCCGCGGGTAGGCCATGGCGAGCGGGTCGTTCTCCGCGCCCGTGTCGCGGCGGTAGTCACCGGAGCCGAAGGCGAGCCGGTAGGCGCCTCGGGCGCGCGCAATCGTCGCGGCGTCCTCGATCCCCAGCGCCGACTCGAGCAGCGGGATCACCGGGGTCTTGCCACCCAGCCGCTGGAACGTGTCGGTCACCTGGTCGGGCGACTCGGTCTTCGCGAGCATCACACCGGCGAGCGTCTCGATCCCGGCGAGCGCCGCGATGTCCTCGCTCCAGTCCTCGGTGGTCCAGTCGTTGATGCGTACCCAGGCACGGCCGCCACCCTTGAGCCAGCTGGTCACGTTCTCGCGCGCCTGCGACTTGAGCGAGGTGTCGATCGCGTCCTCCATGTCGAGGATGATCTGGTCGGCTCGGCTCAGCTGGGCGTCGTCGAAAATCTCCGTACGCATCGCGGAGACCAGGAGCCAGGACCGGGCGTTGTGGCCCTCGACTCGGTTGGCTTCGCGGACCTCGCGCTTCTCGGCGATCTGGCTCGTGCTCATCGTTCGTCTATCTCCCTACTGGCGTCCTGGATGGGCGCGACTTCGGACGGTAAACCAACTTCTCGGTGACTCGCGAGTAGGAGGCGGCCTGGGGCAGGCGTTGAGACATGACTCACGTCGCCGCCCCCGGATCGGCCTCACCGGCCAGGTCCGGCATCGGCTGAACGAGCTGGTAGACCGAGTAGAGGTCCCGCTCCTCACCGGATGGCTGGCGGCCGGTCTCGCGGTAGCGCGCGACGACCTGGTTCAGCTCCTGCTGCAACTCGAGGGCCTCGTCCTTGGTCAGGCGCAGCGACGACTCCGACACGAGCCGCCTGGCCGGATCGTCCTCGAGCTCCGAGGAGATCTTGAAGGCCTCATCGACCAAGTGGTGGCCCCAGGCGACGGAGCTGCGCTGGAACACCGTGTACGCCGCCTCGCCTCCCGGCTGCTGGACCATCTCTCTCGGGCTGATGGTGATGTCGTCGTCGGTGAGCCGCCAGACCCGGTCGCGCTTGTCCCGGCCGGCGTCGGGGTCGATCTCCACCAGGCCGTACTTCGCCAGCTGCCGCAGGTGGAAGCTGGCCTGGTTGGCCGGGATGCCGGTGCGCTGCGCGACATCCGCGGCGCGGAGGGATCCCGCCGCGGACAGCTCGTGCAGCACCCGGTTGCGAGTCGGGTGGGCGATCGCGCGCAGGATCCGCGGGTCGTCGTACGTAGCCATGGCCGCAGTCTACAGAATTCCGCAATACATATTGCGCAACATATCTTGCGCACCTTATGGTGCGGGTATGCCCTCCTACCGCGAGCTCGCCCGCAACCACGACTTCACCGCCCTCTGGATCGGCGCCACCGTCGCCGAGCTCGGGACCCGGGTGAGCCTCTTCGCGATGCCCCTGGTCGCCTACGCGATGACCGGATCCGCCTTCTGGGCCGCGTCCGCGGAGGCGATCCACCTCATCGGGATGGTGGGGATGCTGCTGCCGGCCGGGGTGATCGCCGACCGCCGCCATCGGCTGCGGATCATGCGGTTCGCCCACGGCTCGGGCACTCCTCGTCGCCCTCCTCACCGGAGCGCTCAACGGGCTCTTCCTCCCGGCCGAGAACTCAGCGATCAGATCGGTCGTCGCGGCAGACGACCTCCCGACGGCCCTCTCCCAGCAGCAGGCACGCCAGCACATCGCCGGACTGCTCGGCGGGCCGCTCGGCGGCGTGCTGCTCGGCTTCACCCGCTGGGCGCCGTTCGCCGGAAACGCCATCGCGTACGCCGCCGGCTGGCTGCTCCTCGGACGCGTCCGAGCCGACCTCTCGGCACCGCCGGCCCTCACCCGCGCGCCTCGCGAGAAGGCCTCGGCCGACCTGGTCGCGGGACTGCGCTACAGCTGGCAGCAGCCGTTCCTGCGTACGCTGCTCTTCTTCGGGCCTGCCGCCAACCTGGCCGTCAACGCGCTCTTCTTCATGGCCCTGCTGCGACTGATCGAGGCCGGGTTCCCGGCCTGGCAGATCGGGTTGGCCGAGGCGGCGATCGGAGCATGCGGGGTCCTCGGCGCGCTGGTCGCTCCGTGGCTCATCGACAAGATCCCGACGGGCAGGCTCACCGCCCTGGTCGCGTGGAGCTTCGTGCCGCTCTCGATCCCCCTCGCGTTCTGGACCCACCCCGCCGTGATGGCTCTGGCGGTCTCCGTCGGCCTCTTCCTCAACCCTGCAGGCAACGCCGGCGTCGCGGCGTACCGGATGGCGATCACCCCACCGAAGCTGGTCGGACGCGTTCAGTCAGCGGCCCCGTTCGTCTCCATGCTCTCGATCCCGCTGGCGCCCGCCCTGGCCGGGGCACTGCTCGCCGTCACCGACGGCACCACCGCGGTCCTCGCGGTCACGGCGCTGGTCGCTCTCGCCGCCCTCATCCCCACGCTCGCTCGCTCCGTACGGTCGATCCCGCGCCCCGCGGACTGGCAGACGCTGCGCTCGAACGATGACAACCTCGGCCACACACGCGCTTCAGAGCGTAAAAATGCGGTTCCGCAGGGATAACCTTCGTCAAGTCCCCCAACGCAACGTTTGCTCCTCGGAAGCAAAGGATCCCCTCGCATGTTCAACCGGGCCTGTCTGGCGTTGGCACTTCTGGCCGGCGTGTTCGTCACGGTGCTGTCTCCGGGACCGGCTCATGCCGCGACCGACTCGTGGGCCGAGTGGGCGCCCGTCTCCGGGACGTCCAACGACTACTCCACGACGATGACCCAGCGGTCTGCGGGCTTCCCCGCGGCCCAGATGGCCAGCGACTCCCGGGCCAACGTCGCCCTTCCCAGCGGCGCGAGCACGTTCCTCGACGCAAGCACGCCTCCTGGAGCGAAGTACGGATCGAGCCGCGGCTCGGCCTACATCAACCTGCGCCCGAAGGCCGACACCCCGACCGGCGCCTCGACCACGACGTACGCCTTCGAGAACCCCACGCCCGACACCGGCTGGGCGTTCGTGCTCGGTGACATCGACTCCGACCAGGTACAGGTCCAGGCGACCGACGAGAACGGCGAGGAGGTTCCGGCCGCGGCGATCTCCTCGTGGTTCCAGGGTTCGTTCAACTACGCCGGCGGCACCGACCAGCCGACCTGGAACCCGGCCACCTCGACGCTGACCGGCAACCCCACCGCCACCGACACGAACGGCGCCAGTGGCTGGTACGAGCCCGACATCCGGCTCACCAGCCTGACCTTCGCCTTCACCCGCCGGGCCGGCTTCCCGGTCTACCAGACCTGGTTCGTGAGCCGGGCGCGGCCGATCGGCGGCATGGTCTCCGACGTGTCGACCTCCGGGTCGTGCCCGGTCGAGAGCTCGGTGCTCACCCTCGTCTCGCCCTACGGGGAGACCCTGGCCACCACGAGCCCCGCCGCCGATGGCACCTACTCCTTCGGCGAGTTCGCCACCCAGGACGGCTACACCGTCCGGCTGAGCCAGCCCGACGGATGTGCGATCGTCGGACAGACCGAGGCGACCGCCAGCAACCGCGGCGAGGACAGCGACCCCGCCTCCCGGGCCGACTTCGAGGTGCGGCAGGTGATCCCGCAGGCGATCAGCGGCACCGTACGCGACGACGCCGGCGCTCCGGTCCCGGGCGCGACCGTGACCCTCACCCGGCCCGACGGGACCACCGCGACCACGACCACCGGCACCGACGGCAGCTATCTCTTCGACGACAACGCGGTCGGCACCGGCTACTCGCTGACCCTGACGGTGCCCGACGGCTACACCGCGGGCCCCGATGGTACGACCCGCTCCGACATCACCGTCGACGACAGCCCGATCACCGACCAGGACTTCGTGGTCAACCAGCTGGCCAGTGTCTCCGGCACCGTGACCGGCGGCGGCAGCGGGCTCGGCGGCGTCCAGGTGCGCCTGGTCCCCGCCGGCGGCGGCGACCCGATCACCACTGTCACCGACGGCGACGGCAACTACGCGCTCGACGGGGTGCCGCCCGGCGACTACACCGCCGAGATCGAGGCGCCCGAGGGCTACACGGGCGCCACCACGCGACCGGTCACCGTGGCGACGAGCGACGTGACCGGGGTCGACTTCGACCTCACCCGCCCCGGCACGATCGCTGGGCGGGTCACCGACGCCTCCACCGGAGACCCGGTCGCCGGCGTCACCGTCACCGTCGACGGGCCCGACGGCCCGATCACCGCCACCACCGACGACGCGGGCGGCTACATCGTCGAGGATCTGCCGCCGGGCGACTACACCATCACCGTCACCGCACCCGATGGGATGCGGGTCGTGGGTGAGGCCTCGCGTACGGTCACGATCACCTCGGCCGGCGAGATCCGGGGAGGACAGGACTTCAGGGTCGACGAGGTCCCATCGCCGAGCCCCACACCGGACCCGACCCCGACGCCGGACCCGACCCCGGATCCCACGCCGACCCCGGATCCGACGCCCACGCCGGATCCGACCGACGTCCCGACTCCCGGCGGAAATGAGAATCCGCCGACGGCCCCGAACCCGGGACCGCCGACGGAAACCTCACCTCAGAGCTCGCTCCCCGAGACCGGCGGCCCGTCGTGGGTGTTCGCCGCCCTCGGCATCTCGCTCCTGCTCGCCGGCACGGTGCTCACCGTGACGGCGCGTCGAGCGTCCCGAATGCGAGGTTGACCTCCTCGTTGAGCACCGAGGTCGCCCAGATCTCCCACCGCAGCGGGTGATCCACGATGGCCTCGGGGAACCGCTCGCGGATCGCGGTCGGGAAGTAGGCCACCAGACGCTCCGTCATCACCGGATCCGCGGCCGGGTCGGGAAGACCCGCGGCGACCAGCTCGCGTCGGCGCTCGATCTTGGTCCAGGCGAGCATCACGGCCAGCTCGGGGGCGGTGAGCCCCTCACCCGCCTCCAGACGGCGGGCGACCTCGGTCGAGGAGGGCAGGCCCTCCACCTCGCGGCCGAGCAGTCCGGCCGTGACCCACTCCGCGATCTGGCGCTCGTGAGCCTCCAGGAGCTGCGGGGCCGAGGCGACCGCACGGGTGAGGGTCACGTTGTGGGCCTCGTTGTGAGCGAGCACCAGCGCGGCGACCTCGTCGGTCATCTCCTCGAGGAGCTCGTCACGCGCGGCCAGCGTCAGCGAGCCCGCGCGTACCTCTCGGTCCAGCAGGATCTTGAGGTTGACCTCGTGGTCGGAGGTGCCGACACCGGCGGAGTTGTCGATCGCGTCGGTGTTGATCAGCCCACCCTTGCGGGCGAACTCGACGCGGCCGGCCTGGGTGATGCCCAGGTTGCCACCCTCACCGACGACCCGCACCCGCAGCTCGGCGGCGTCGACCCGGACCCCGTCGTTGGCGTGGTCACCGGCGTCGTCGTCGGTCTCGCTGGACGCCTTGACGTACGTCCCGATCCCGCCGTTCCACAGCAGGTCGACCGGCGCACGCAGGATCGCGCTGATCAGCTCCTGCGGGGTGAGCCGCTTGACGTCGGTCGCCAGACCGAGCGCCTGCCGCACCTCGGGGCTGATCGGCACCCACTTCAGCTGCCGCGACCACACGCCGCCGCCCGCCGAGATCAGTGAGGTGTCGTAGGACTCCCAGGTCGACCGGGGCATCTCGAAAAGCCGCTTCCGCTCCTGGAATCCCACCGCCGCGTCGGGCGTGGGGTCGATGAAGATGTGCCGGTGGTCGAAGGCGGCCACGAGCCGGATGCGATCCGAGCGCAGCATGCCGTTGCCGAAGACGTCACCGGACATGTCCCCGACGCCGACCGCAGTGATCTCGTCGGTCTGCGGGTCGATGCCGAGCCGCTTGAAGTGGTGCTGCACCGAGACCCAGGCACCACGCGAGGTGATGCCCATGGCCTTGTGGTCATAGCCGGCCGAGCCGCCGGAGGCGAACGCGTCGCCGAGCCAGAAGTCGTACTCCGCCGCGACCGAGTTGGCCAGGTCGGAGAACGTCGCGGTGCCCTTGTCGGCGGCGACGACCAGGTAGGAGTCGTCGCTGTCGTGGCGCACCACGTCGGCCGGCGGCACGATCTCACCGTCCACCCGGTTGTCGGTGACGTCGAGCAGGCCACGCAGGAACGTGACGTACGCGTCCGGACCGGCGACGCCCTTGGGGACGAAGCCACCCTTCGCGCCGCCCGGCACGATCACAGTGTTCTTGACCTGCTGCGCCTTCGCCAGCCCGAGCACCTCGGTGCGGAAGTCGTCGCGCCGGTCGCTCCACCGCAGGCCGCCACGGGCCACGGGGTCGAAGCGCAGGTGCACACCCTCGACGTCGGGCGAGTAGACGAAGATCTCGTACGCCGGCCGCGGCAGCGGCAGGTCGGGCACCTGCTGCGGGTCGAACTTGAACGCGAGGTAGCTCCGACCGCGGTAATAGTTCGTCCGCATCGTCGCCAGGATCGTGGAGACGTAGCTGCGCAGGATCCGGTCCTGGTCCAGGCTCGCGACGTCATCGAGAGCCTCGATGATCGCCTCGGCCCGCTTCGTCTCGTCACGCGTGGTGAGCGAGGGATCGAACCGGGTCTCGAACAGCTCCACGATCTGCCGGGCGATGCCCGGGTTGGCGCACAGCGCGCCCGCGATCGTCTGGAACGAGTTGGGCGTACCGGCCTGGCGCAGGTAGCGACCGTAGGCACGCAGCAGCGTCACCTGACCGTGGTCGAGACCGGCCAGGACGAGCGCGTTCAGCCCGTCGACCTCGCTGCGGCCGGACCAGGCCTGGTGCAGCGCGGCGACCAGCTGGGTCGGGGTGCCGGCCGGGGTGCCGGAGTAGGCGAGCCCGAAGTCGTAGATGAACCACTCCTCCGACCCGGACGTGCCGACGCCCTCGAGGTCGTAGGGCCGCTCGTCGGTGACCTCGAAGCCGAACGAGGACAGGATCGGGAGCATCAGGGACAGCGAGAGCGGACCACCGGTGCGGTAGATCTTGATCCGGAAACCGCCGGGGCTCTCCGGGTCCTTGTAGAAGGAGAAGTCGACCGCCTCGCCCTGGTGCGAGAGCATCTCGAGCCGGGTCAGGTCGGCGGCGCCGGTGTCGGCGTCGAAGTCCTCCTTGTAGGCCTCCGGGAAGGCGTCGAGCACGTGCGAGAGCCGGGCCGCGCCGTCCTCGCCGGCATGGGCGATGACCGCGCTGACCAGGTCGTCGCGCCAGCTCCGCGCGGCCTTGCGCAGCCGCGACTCGAGGCTGTCGACCAGCCCCGGGGTGTCCAGGGCCTTCCCCAGCGACTCGGTGGTGCCGTGGACCACGAAGTGCACCCGGGCGGTGGTCGACTCGCTGATGCGTACGGTGAACTCCAGGTCGGTGCCGCCGAGCGCGTCGAGAAGCACCTTCGAGAACCGCTCGCGGACCGTCGTGTTGTAGCGGTCACGCGGCAGCGAGACGAGCACCGAGACATAGCGACCGTACGTGTCGGGCCGGACGGCCACCCGCAGGATGCGACGCTCGATCGCTCCCAGCGCGGCCTCGGCCAGGTCCATCAGCTCCTCGGTGGAGGCGTGGAACAGCTCCTCGCGAGGGTAGGACTCCATCGCGTCGAGCATCGCCTTGCCGGTGTGGCTGCGGGCGTCGTAGCCGGTGTGGTCGAGGACCGCGGCGACCTTGCCGCGTACGACCGGAATCCGGGTCACCGACTGGCGAGCCGCCTTGGTGGTGAAGAGGCCGAGGAAACGGTGCTCGCCGATCACCTCACCGGCGGCGTTGAAGATCTTGATGCCGACATGGTCGAGGTAGGCGGGCTCCCCGACGGTCGAGCGGGAGTTGGCCTTGGCCAGGACGAGCATGACCTTGTCGCGGGCGTGGGCGGCGACCTTGGGCGGCATCTTGCCGTGGTCGGGGGCCTGCGGCGGGTCGGCGCGCAGGATGCCCAGGCCGGTGCCGGAGCGACCGCGCAGGTACTCGCCGTCGAGGCGGTACTCGCGGTAACCGGTCAGCAGGAAGTGGTCCTCGGCCAGCCAGGCCAGCAGCTCGGCGGCCTCGGAGGCCTCCTCGCGCGGCACGCTGTTGGGCGGGGTGTAGCGCAGACCGGCCGCGATCTCCGCCAGCCGGCGGTGCAGCCTAGGCTCGTCCTCGACGACCTCGCGTACGTCCTCGAGGACTCCCTCGAGGCCCGAGACGATCTCCTTGGCGGCGTCGGGGGCCAGACGGTCGATCTCGATGTGCATCCAGGACTCGCTGATGTCGCCTTCGTTCACCCCCTCGAGCGCACCGGTCACGTCACGGGCGACGTCGATGACGGGGTGGACGACAAGATGCACGTCGAGGCCACGACGGTAGAGCTCGGTCTTGACCGAGTCCACGAGGTAGGGCATGTCGTCGACGACGATCTCGACGACGCTGCGGCCTCCGGCGGACCAACCGTCTGCGGCGGTGGTCGGGGTGAGGATGCGCACGGCGGCGGTGCCCTGCGGGCGGTTCGCTGCCAGCGCCAGATGCGATCCCACCGCGCCGGCGAGATCAGTCTCGCTGCGGCCGGTGAGCTCCTCGGGGGCTACGTGGCGGAAGTAGGTGGTGCTCGGCAGTCGGAACTGCTGGACGTTCTGCTGAGCTTGGACAGGTTTGATATGCGTCTCCGTTGACACACCTGTCACGGTATCCCGGGCGAGCACCGAGTAGGCGGCTGGATCCGAAGGAATCGCCGATGTGAGTCATAGGCTCACGACCTCCCGCCGGCCTGGGGGTAAAGAGCATACTCCTGGAATGTGTCGGTTCTCTCGGCCGCTTCGCTGATGACTCTGGCCGGACTAGGCGTCATGATGTGTGCTTATGAGTAAAAAGCTGTCGATCGACCTGGCCTACGACGCGCCGATCGCGGCCGTCTCCGGGATGCTCGCCGATGCGGCGTTCCGCGAGCAGGTCTGCGACGCCCAGCACGCGCTGTCCAAGAGCGTGGCGATCACCGGGTCGACGGTGAGCATCCGCTACGAGCAGAAGGTGAGCGGCGTGCCCGGGTTCGCGAAGAAGTTCGTCGGCGACACCATCGAGGTGCACCAGGACGAGATCTGGTCGGCCGACTTCACCTCCGGCGACCTCAAGGTCACCCTGCCTGGCAAGCCGGGCTCGCTCTCCGGCGTCGCGCGGGTGGCCGAGAACGGCACGAAGACCATCGAGACGGTCACCCTGACCGCTACGGTGAATGTTCCCCTGGTCAGCGGAAAGCTGGAGGATCTCATCCTCTCGATCTTCAAGAAGGCGCTCGAGAAGGAGCATGAGGTGGGCACCCGCTGGCTCGCCGCCTGATCCCCTCAGCCCCAGCCCCAACCCGCAGAAGCCCCAAAGGATTCGGCAATGACGACGACCCTTCAGCACGAGCTCGTGTACGACGCCCGCATGGGCGAGGTCTCCGCGATGCTCGCTGATCCGGGCTTCCGCGAGCGGGTCGCCGACGCTCAGGGAGCGCTCCGTCGCCGGGTGACCGTCGGCGGTGCGCCGCGGGAGGTCCGGATCGACCGGGTGCAGTCGACCGTCGGCGTACCCTCCTTCGCGAAGCGCATCGTCTCCGGCGATCTCACCGTCCATCAGAGCGAGGTCTGGTCCTCCGACACCGTCGCCGTCGTCGACATCACCGTCCCCGGCGGCCTGGCCACCTTGCGCGGCAACATCTCGCTGTCCGAGTCCGACGGACGCACCACCGAGAGCGTGCGGCTGAACATCAAGGTGCCCGTGCCGCTGGTCGGGGCCAAGCTCGAGGAGTACGTCGAGGAGCTGATGCTCAAGGCCTTCGACCTCGAGCAGGCGGTCGGCGCGGCGTACCTTTCTCGCTGATCTCACCGATCTGGTGCAACCAGACCGGGAAACCAACCGTCCCCATATGCGGCGGGCACTAGATTGCCGGCCACTCGGCGCCTCGGATCGGGAGGATCCAAGGCCGTTATAAGGGGATCTCGATGGTCAAACCTCGCACTCGCGTCCGGCAGCTGGTCTCGGCCGGCATCGGGCTGGTCGCAGCCGCACTCGTCGTCACCACGACGGTGACGGCGAACTACGGGGCCGCGAGCGGCACCACCGGCAAGGGAACGTTGAAGCTCGTCGCCGCTGCCGACACCGTCGAGGTGGCGTCCTACGACGGAATGGCGTACATGGAGCCGTCGGTCTGGCTGGCCGCCTATGACGCGGCATTCGAGTTCCGCGCCAGCCACACGGCGTACGACAAGCCGGTCAAACTGACCAAGACCATCATCCGGGGCAAGAAGCGCACCACCACGACCGCGCCCGCAGCGATCGTCGACGGGATGAAGGGCTTCAAGGACGGCCTGCGGGTCACGCTCAAGAACAAGGCCGGCAAGGTGATCCTCGACGAGAGCCGACCGCTGTGCCCCGGCGGCTACGACCGGCAGCGGGTGCAGACCGACGGTGCCACCGGCCCCGTCTACCCGGAGTTCTGCGGCGGCAACTGGTTCACGAAGGGCGTCCTGTACGGGATCGAGCGGGGCATGGCGGTCCCGACCGTCTCCGACCTCGAGTTCGAGACCAAGGGCGAGACCAAGCTGACCATGACGATGAGCGTCAGCAAGCCCGTCGCCGACTTCCTCGGTCTGCCGAAGGCCAGTCGCAGCGCCAAGCAGAACCTCGTCATCGTCGACGGCTGCCCCGAGGGCGGCTGCGAGGGTGAGGGCGAGATGGGCGCTCGCTCAGCCCATGGAGCCGATGGAGCCCACGGAGCCCATGACGACCAGGGCGCTCGCACGGTGGTCCCGCGAGAGTCGCTGGAAGGCGCCGAGGACGGTCGTGGACGACTCCCGCTCGGCGGCGGCGCCGGCGGTACGTCGCACGGCAAGCCCAAGAAGAGCAGCCTGCCCGACCTCGTCTCCGTGCCCGCCTGGCAGATCTCGACCGCGATCGACGAGGAGGGCACCGACCGCCTCAACTTCGCCGCCAACGAGTGGAACGCCGGACCGGCTCCGATGATCGTCGAGGGCTTCCGGCGCGGCACCGCTCCGGTGATGGACGCCTACCAGATGTTCTACAGAGACGGTGAGCAGGTCGGGATGAAGCGCACCGGCACCATGGAGTTCCACGAGGCGCCGGAGCACAACCACTGGCACTTCCTCGACTTCGCGAAGTACGAGCTGGTCGACGCCAAGGACAAGGTCGTCTCGACCAGCGGCAAGCAGTCGTGGTGCCTGGTGCCCACCGACCCGGTGGACCTGACCGTGCCCGGTGCGACGCTGCGGCCGGGACAGACCGGCCTGGAGTCGGCCTGCGGCTCCAAGTCCGCGCTGTGGCTGCGGGAGAGCCTGCCGTCCGGCTGGGGCGACACCTACGACCAGTCCCAGACCCAGGCCTTCGACCTCACCAAGGTCAAGAACGGCACCTACCGGATCAAGGTCACCGTCAACCCGGACGGCAACCTCTACGAGACCACCCGGTCCAACAACGTCAGCCACCGCACCGTGATCATCGGCGGCAAGGCCGGCGCCCGCACCGTCACCGTCCCGCCCTACCAGGGCGTCGACACCGAGACCTGGTGGAACGAGGACTGAGGAGTACGCCGACCGCCTGCTCGAGGGCGACCTCGAGCAGGCGGTGCGTGCCGGGTGCGGTTCACGATCGCCCAGGTCGCAGCATCGTGTGGGCACTCGACCAGGCCCATCTCCCTCGGGACTTCGCGGACCTGGCTGGCTGCTCGCCGCCGCAACTGTTCGCCGATGACGTCCCAAACGTCCAAGACTCGCTGGGGGACGGAGTGTGACGCTGTGTCCATGACCTACACCAACACCAGCGGAACCGATGGCCCGACCCGCGTCTGGCCGGTCCTCACCTACCGTGACGCCCCCGCGGCGACGAAGTTCCTCAGCGAGGCGTTCGGGTTTGAGCTGCGGGTGGCGTACGCCCGCGACGACGACCCCACAGTCATCGAGCACGCCGAGATGCGGTGGGCCGGCGGTGGTGGCCTCATGCTCGGCACCGCCGGAAAGGATGACTCGGCGTTCGGGCTGCGCAACTCGGGCAACGACTGCGTGTACGTCGACTGTGACGCGCCCGATGCGCTGTTTGAACAGGCCGTGGCAGCCGGAGCCGAGGTCGTCCGAGCCCTGAACGATGCGGATTCCGGCTCACGCGGCTTCACAGTCCGCGACCCGGAGGGCAACCTCTGGAGCTTCGGCACCTACGACGGCGAAGCCAAGCCGGACTCCGGAGAAGCATCGAGCGCGATCGACACCTTCGCCAAGCTGCTGGACGATTGGGCGGAGGCTTTGGTTGCCAACGATGCCGATGCCATCGGCGCCTTCGCCGAGCCGGACTGGATGTTCGTCGGCGAGAACGGGATCGTGCCGGGCTCGTCGTTCCTCGAGAGCGTGACCAGCGGCCTGGTGACCCACAGCTCGATGGCATTCGAGGTTGCGGAGGCCCGGATACTCGGTGACACCGCGTTCGTCGTCGCCCGCTGCGACAACCACGGCACGTGGCAGGGCGAGCCGTTCCACCTCGACGAGTGGACCTCCGACGTGTTCGTCCGCCGAGGCGCCCGCTGGCTGTGCAGCCTGACTCATCTGACGCCGGTCAAACCATGACACTGGAGTCCGACAGCGAGGTGGGCGTAGCGGTTGAGTTTGGCGGAATGTCCGCCCTCGATTGAGTAGAACTCACAGCGAGGTCACGCATGGCCATCATCGGAAGGGCCACGCCACCCCACCCGAAGACACCTGAGCCGCCGCCGGGTCCTCGAAGCTCTGACGATTGGTGGAGTAGAGCGACGGCGCGCCGACGAGCGGCTGCATCACGAAGGTGGGGCTGTCGAGTCCGCGATCGCGAGGCAAGTAGGACTGCACGGTGGCTCGGCGGCTGCACATGGGTGTGCGTACTACCCCTACCCGATGAGCTGCGGGATCTCCTGGGTCGCGAACCAGCCCAGGTCCTCGTCGGGGTCGGCGTCGGCAGGCCGGTCGGCGAGGTCGGCGTGGACGGCGGCGACGAGCTTGAGCGGCACGACCTGGTCGCCTAGCGCGGCCGGAGCGTCGACGACGACCACGACCCGGCGCCCGGGGCCCGCCAGGAGTGCCGCCGAGTCGTCGGCGGCGCTCATCAGGGCTGCGTACTCGGCCTCTTCACTGTCGTCGGGAGCCGCGTAACCGTCGGCGGTGCCGGGCAGCTCCCCCTTGGCGTACCAGTCAGCGAGGAGCTCGAGCGTGGCGGGTACGTAGATGCGGGTCACGGGTCGGATTCTGCCTCACTCGCCGGAGTTCTTGACCACGCGCAGGCCCCGGGGGGCCCGGAACCGGCGTCCGGAGACGGTGTCGAGCAGCTCGTCGAGGGCGTCGCTGATGCACTGTCCGACCAGTGACGCATCGGGCACCAGGTCGCGGTCGGCGGTGATCGCGAAGAAGACCTGGCCGTCGTAGGAGGTCACCCCGATCGCGAGGGTGTGCCCCTTGGCCAGCGGGTGGATGGGATAGGAGGCGACCAGCCGGGAGCCGGCGGCATAGCGCGGCTCCTGCGGGCCGGGCACGTTGCACACCGAGAGCAGGTAGTCGTGCTCGCTCTCGGCGGCCACCCGGGAGCCGACCACGTGGAAGGTCGCCGGGGCAAAGCCGCTGATCCCGGCCAGCCGCTGCGCACTGACCGTGCGGGCGTTGGCCTGGTGCTGCTCGAAGGAGTAGGACACCTGGTGGAGACGGACCACCGGCGACGGCTCTGCCACCGGGAGCACCACGAAGTGAGGCGCCACCGCGGAGCCGAGCTGGGTCGGGTCGAGCTCCTCGTCGATCACCGAGACCGGCACCAGGGCCGGCACCTGGCGTACGCCGGCCAGGGACTGCTGCCGGGTCATCAGCCAGGCGCGCAGACCGCCGGTGACGGCAGCCAGGATGACGTCATTGACGGTGCCGCCGTGGGTGTCCCGGATGCGACGGAAGTCGGCCAGGTCGGCCTGGAGCGTGACCACGAGCCGCTGCTGGGAGAGCGTCCCGTTGAGCGGCGTCGGCCGCTCCGGAGCGCGGCGGGTGAGCGCCCGGGCGATGCCGACACCCGCGTTCTGGACGTCCTTGGCCACCCCGGTGACCCGCCCCAGGGCGAAGCCGCCCAGGCTGCGTGCCATGCCGGTCAGGCCGCTGACCGAGGTGACCGCGTCGAAGACCGCGCCGGCGACCAGACGCGCGCTCGACTGCGGCTCGGGCGGCTCCCACAGGTCCGGCACGACCGGCCCGACCTCGGGCTTGTCGTCGAGGAGCAGCTGGACCAGGTCGACGGTCTCGGCGCCGTCCACCAGCGCCTGGTGGGTCTTGGTGATCAGCGCGACCCGATCGCCGGCCAGTCCCTCGATGACGTACAGCTCCCACAGCGGCCGGGAGCGGTCCAGCGGCCGGGACACGATCCGTCCGGCGAGGTCGAGGAGCTGATCCATCGAGCCCGGACGGGGCAGCGCGGAGCGGCGTACGTGGTAGGTGAGGTCGAAACGGTCGTCGTCCGCCCAGACGGGGTAGGCGATGCGGCCGGGCACGACACGGACCCGTTGGCGGTAGCGGGGCACGAAGGACAGCCGGTCCTCGACGTGCTCGAGGAACGCGCCGTAGTCGAAGCCCTCGGCCTTCGGCTCGATCAGCTCGATGCTCGCCACCTGGTGCGGAACGGACAGCGTCTCCCCGTCCAGAAAGGCCACGTCCCGTGCCTTCAGCCGATCACTCATGCCCTCTCAGCCCCCTCTTTGGTTCATGTGCGATTGTGGCAGACGCCAGCTTGAACTTAGTCCACGAAACGGGGAAGCAATGCGCCTCACGGCCCGGATAATCGCGGTCGTGGCAGCAATCTGCGGGATCGCGTGCGTCGCGACAGCCTGCGGAAACGACGTCGCCACCGAGCCCAGCAAAGACAGCGACCCGGTGGTCGTCGGTATCAACTTCTCCGGTGACTCGGTCGACCCGCACGGGACCCAGATCGACGTCCCCGTCGGCCACGGAGTCGAGCTCGACGTGACCGCCGACGCCGCCGGCGAGATCCACGTGCACTCCGACCCGGAGCAGTCCGCCGCCTACGGCGTGGGCACCACGCGGATCAGCCTGGGCGCGTTCGAGATCCCTGGTCAGTACGAGGTGGAGTCACACACCCTCGGCAAGACCATCGTCACCCTCGAGGTCAAGTGATCCTCACCCACGGCGTGGGTGGTCGCCAGGACCTCCCACTGCCGCTCGAGTACGTCATCGCGGGCGCAGTCCTCGCCCTCCTCGTCTCCTTCGGGCTGCTGGTGCTGACCACCAAGCGCGCCGCCGAGGGCCAAGTGGTCGGCGTACGCAACCCACGCGGCTGGCCAGTGCCCCGTCTCGGGCGTGTCGTCGACTCCCCCGCCTGGATCGCGCTGTGGCGCGTCGTCGGACTGCTGATCTTCGCCTACTTCGTGCTGGTCGCCTTCGCCGGCTCCGACAACGCCAACAACCCCATCTTCGGGATGACGTACGTCTGGCTGTGGGTCGGCCTCGTCCCGTTCTCCCTGCTCTTCGGACGGGTCTTCCGGGCGATCAGCCCGGCCCGCACGATCGTGGCCGCACTGACGTGGCTGCGCGGCGCCGGCGATCCGCCGTTGCGCCTGCCCGAGCGCCTCGGCTACTGGCCGGCGGCGTTCACGCTGCTCGCCTTCGCCTGGCTCGAGCTGGTCTACCCGGAGAACAACTACCTCGGCCCCGTACGCCTCTGGCTGGCCGTCTACCTGGCCGTGATGATCCTCGGCGGCGTGCTCTTCGGCGAGAAGTTCCTGGAGCGCTGCGACCCCTTCGAGGTCTACTCGTCGCTGACCGCGCGCCTGTCGGTGTGGGGACGTACGCAGGCCGGCAACCTGGTCCTGCGGACGCCGCTCGGCAACCTGGACACCCTGCGTCCGACCCCGGGGCTGGTCGCGGTCGTCTCGGTGCTCTTCGGCACCATCGTCTACGACTCCTACCGGGAGTCGCCGACATGGCTCCAGTTCGTGCAGAACCCCGAGATGTCGGCCAACACCGCCTACCTGATCAGCAACGTCGCCCTGATCGCGTTCCCGCTGCTCGTGGCCGGGTTCTACTGCCTCGGGACGATGCTGACCGGCGTCGGTGACGTGCCGCGCCGGGCGCTGCCCGGCGAGCTGGCGCCGTCGCTGGTGCCGATCATCGTCGGCTACGTCGTGGCCCACTACCTCAGCTACTTCTGGGAGAGCGGGTTGGCGACGCTGCGCAACGCCTCGGATCCGTTCGGAAACGGAAGCGACTGGTTCGGAACCGCGGACATGCCGGTCTCCTACTTCTTCGCCTTCCACGCCACGCTGCTGGCCGTCATCAAGGTGGCAGCGGTGATCACCGGACACGTGCTGGGAGTCTGGTCGGCCCACATCCGAGCGCTCCAGGTGCTTCCGCCGCAGCACCTGGTGACCGGGCAGATCCCGCTTCTGCTCACGATGGTCGGCTTCACTGTTGGTGGGTTGTATCTGCTGTTCGCCGCATAGCGCGTCGCTGCTTCACGGTTCACCCACCACGCATCCACAAAGCAGCGCAACTGTACCTAATGCGGACTAACAGGTTGGCGCGATGGTTTACGGCCGCTTGCAGAGTCTGGGAGACTGATCCTTATGTCTGGTACCCCCCGCTTCCTGACTCTTGCCGACGTCGCCGAGGTGCTCAACACCTCGAGCGCACAGGTCTATGCCCTTGTCCGCCGTGGTGAGCTTCCCGCCATCAAGATCGGCGGGCGCGGCCAGTGGCGCGTTGAGTCCAGCGTCCTCGAGAAGTTCATCGATGACATGTACTCGCAGACCAAGGCCTTTGTGGCCGACCACCCGTTCGTCGAGGCCGAGCCTGCTGCGCCCGCCGCCACGCCGGACGCTTCTTGAGTCAAAGCAACCTCAACCCCCACAACTAAACCTTCCCCACAACAACGCGAAGAGCTGCCAGGCATCCTGCCGAGCAGCTCTTCGCGTCTTTTCAAGTGGTGCGTCCTGGAAGTTCCTGGATGCTTGGCGTCGTCAGGGTGCGTGCATGGCAAGGCGGCGCCGCGAAGTCATACCGGGCGTCTTCCGAGCGGCGCCAACGCAGCCAAGTGCGTGCCATGGCGGCGCGAAGCGCCTAGGAACTTCTGGGACGCACCACTGGTCAGGCGAGGTTCTCGGTCTGCGCCTCGAGCTTGATCTTGAGCTCGTGGCGGGCGCCGTTGCGCATCACCGTGAACTCGACCGTCTCGCCCGGCTGGTGAGCCCGGATGGCGACGATCATGCCGATGCCGTCGGTGACGGTGACGTCTCCCACCTTCGTGACCCGGTCGCCGTCCTTGAGCCCACCGGCGGCGGCCGGCGAGCCGGCATCGACCACCGAGATCAGAGCTCCGTTGTGGTCGGCGGCCTGCACGTCGACGGAGGCGCCCACGATCGGGTAGGTCGCCTTGCCGGTCTTCAGGATCTGCGCGGCGGTCACCTTGACCTGGTCGATCGGGATCGCGAAGCCGACGCCGATGCTGCCGGCCTCTCCGCCCTCTCCCCCGCCCGCGGTCGCGATGGCCGAGTTGACCCCGATCACCTGGCCGACGAGGTTGACCAGCGGACCACCGGAGTTGCCGGGGTTGATCGCCGCGTCGGTCTGGACGGCGTTGATGTAGGAGGTGTCGTCCTCGGTCTGCCCGGTGCTCACCGGGCGCTGGAGCGCACTGACGATGCCCGAGGTCACCGTCGAGCTGAGACCCAACGGCGACCCGATGGCGACGACGCCCTCACCGATCCTCAGCCGTGACGTACTGCCGAGCGAGGCCGGCTCGAGCTCCTTGACCTCGGGCACGTCGAGGACCGCGAGGTCGTAGACCGCGCTGCGGCCGACCACGTCCGCCTTGTAGCGGCGGCCCTTGTGGTCGACCACCTCGATGCTGCCCTTGGCCTTGGCGGCGTCGGCGACCACGTGGTTGTTGGTGACCACGTGGCCGTTCCGGTCGAAGATGAAACCGGAGCCGGTCGCGGCATCCTCAACGCCCTGGTACTCGGCGAAGATCTGGACCGTCGAGGGCAGCAGCGTCGCGGCCACCTTCACGATGCTGGCGTCGTCGCCCTCCAGGGGCGCGTCGGTCTCGATCGAGCCCGGGTCGAGACCACCGCCGGCCAGGCTCGACATGTCGTCCTGGTCCTCGAGTACGCCGCCGGCATAGCCGCCCAGTACGCCGAGCAGGAACGCGACGGCAGCCGCGAGCGCCCAGATCGGGCCGGGGATCCGGCGGCGCTGCGAGGAGTCGGTCCGGCGTAAGGACGGTGGTGGCGCAGGCGGGGTGTCGAACCCGGGCAGGGAACCGCCAGGCGGTGGCGGCACCATGGGCGGCAGCGGAGCGGTGTCGGCGGCCGGAACCGGCGCGACGGCGGGTCTCGGCATGCCTGGCAACGGCACCTCGGCCGTGTCCCGCTCGTCGTCGACAAGGTCGTCAGGGGACGACTGCCCGGCCGGGGGCACGTCGGAGGGTGGTGCCCAACGGGAGATCGGCCGCGACTGGTCGTCTTGTGGTTCCTGCGTCACGACACCCATTCTTCCCACTCGTCCCAACAATGGGCAGCCCGGGTCTCGTGTCGCGTCGCCGGGCCGATGCTCAGCGGCGTACGTGAGCGACGACGGGAGCGCCCGGAGCGCCCGGGACCTGGGTGACCGCGGTGACCGGGAGATTCCTGGGGACCGGCGCGTCGGCGGGCGCGGCGGCGAAGGCGAACATGCCGAATACGGCGGCTCCGACAGCACCGCCACCGGCGGCGACCATCACCAACGTACGCCGCATCGACCGGGGGTCGGAGTAGGTCTCGTCGAGGTCGTCGGCTGGCCACACAGAGGCGGCCAGGGCACCGCCGCGGAGCGAGCCCTTGAGGTCGGCCGGTGCGGTGACGCCGGGGTCGACGCTGAGGCCGGCCAGGCGTCGCTTGAGCCAGCCCTCACGCTCCACGGCGCGGCGGCAGGCGCAGCACTGGTGCACGTGCGCCCAGGCGCGCTCCTCCTCCGCTGCGGGGAGCTGTCCGTCGAGAAGAGCGCTGGTGCGTGCGCCGAGGTGGTTGCCGAGAAGACTCATGAAGCCCCGCCCCACAACACCTTGGGCCCGGAGTGACGCAGTCGTCCGCCGCGCGGAGCGCGGTGGGCGAGGTTGTCACGGAGCATCGCCCGGCCGCGGTGGATACGCGAGCGGACGGTGCCGAGCTTGGCACCGAGGATCTCGGAGATCTCCTCGTAGGAGAGCCCCTCCACGTCACAGAGCACGACCGCGGCCCGGAAGTCGGGCGGCAGCGTCGCCAGCGCGCGCTCGATGTCGTCATCGAAGCGCTGGTCGGTATAGGCCACGTCGGGCGTCGGGCCGCTGCTCGTCAGGCGCGAGGCGCGCTCGTCGGAGAGGGCGTCGAAGCGGATCCGCTGCTTACGACGGGCCTGGTCGAGGAAGAGGTTGGTGGTGATCCGGTGCAGCCAGCCCTCGAAGGTGCCGGGGCTGTAGGTGTCGAGAGAGCGGAATACGCGCACGAAGACCTCTTGGGTGAGGTCCTCCGCGTCGTGGCGGTTGCCGGTGAGACGGTAAGCGAGCCGGTAGACCCGGTCGGAGTGCTTCTCCACGATCTCGTCCCACGTCGGAACACCCGGCTCTACGGTCGGGGCCTGCGTGGGTTCGGCGGTCATGGTGCTCCTGTCGTCTGTCTCGCTGATCGCTGACATCTCCTACGGTAGATCCCCTGGGACCGGAAGGGCTGAGAGTTGCCTGTGAGGCTCCTATTTTTCCTCTTCCTGTGCTCTTCCAACGCACAAGTTGGATCAGGCGTTCCCGCACCGTTGCGCGAAACAGGTTAGGTTTTGCGGTGTGACCAGCCCTGTCTCGACCGCAAGTTGGACCTACGCCGACGAGTTCGTCGGTGAGGACGACCTCCTCGCAGCCGCCCGATCCCGGGCCGAGGAGGTCGGTGTCGCCCCGATCGGGCCTGGTGGCGGAGCGGCGCTGCGCTTCCTCGCCTCGGTCCTCGACGCCAAGAACGTCGTCGAGGTCGGCACCGGCACCGGCGTCTCCGGGCTGTGGCTGCTGCGTGGCATGCGTCCCGAGGGGGTCCTGACCACCGTCGACATCGAGACCGAGCACCAGCGACTGGCCCGCCAGAGCTTCACCGAAGCCGGCTTCGGCCAGCGGCAGGCGCGGTGCATCGCCGGCGCCGCCCTCGACGTACTCCCCCGGCTCACCGACAACCACTACGACCTGGTGTTCGTCGACGGTGACAAGACCGAATACTCGGCCTACCTCAAGGAAGCGCTGCGTCTGCTCCGTCCCGGCGGCGTCGTCGCCTTCGACAACGCCCTGTGGCATGACCGCGTGGCCGACCCGTCCGTACGCGACGAGGAGACTTCCACCATCCGCGAGCTCAACCAGCAGGTCGCCGACAACGACGGCCTCATCCCGCTGCTGCTCCCGGTGGGCGACGGCCTCCTGCTCGCCCGGAAGATCTAGCCGAGACGTCACCCCCGTCGGCCGAAGCGTCACCCCCGTCGGCCGAGGCGGCACCTGAGTGCCATCTCGGACGACGTACGTGACCTCTCGGCCGACGCGGGTGACGTCTCGTCAGGAACCGACTCGGGAGAGCGGGTCCGCGCTCGCCAGCCAGCTGAGGAGGACCCGGGCACCGAAGCCGGTGGGGCCGGGAGTGAGCTCGTGGACGTCGGCGTACGCATCACCGCAGGCGACGTCGATGTGGGCCCACGGGATGCCACCGGTGAAGTGGTGCAGGAAGAGCGCGGCGGTGATGGCGCCGGGCCCACCGGGGGCGTTGTCGGCGTCGGCGACCTTCGAGGAGAGCTTGTCCTCGTAGTCGGCGACCAACGGCATCCGCCACAGCACCTCGCCGGAGACCTCGGACGCCTCGGCCAGCAGCGTGGCCAGCGCGTCGTCGTCGGCGAAGTAGCCGGCCATCGTCTGCCCGAGCGCCACCCGCATCGCACCGGTGAGGGTGGCGATGTCGACGAGGGCGGCCGGCTTGAGCTTGTCCACGGCGTACGCCATCGCGTCGGCCAGCACGAGGCGGCCCTCCGCGTCGGTGTTGGTGACTTCGGAGGTGCGGCCGCCGTAGTGGGTGACCACGTCGCCGGGGCGCAGCGCCGAGCCGGAGATGGCGTTCTCGGCGGCGGCGATGAGGCCGACCACCTTGACCGGGCAGCCGATCTCGGCCAGAGCCGACATCACCGCGAGCACCACCGCGCCGCCGGTCATGTCGCGCTTCATGTTGAGCATGCCGTCACCGGGCTTGATGTTGAGCCCGCCGGTGTCGAAGGTGATGCCCTTGCCGACCAGCACCACCGTCGGGGCCGTCTTCAAGGAGTTCAGCCGACCCGACTTGCGGGGCGTGTAGTCGAGCCGGATCAGCCTCGGCGGGGTCGCCGAGCCTTGGCCCACCGCGACGATGCCTCCGAAGCCATCGACCGCGAGCTGGTCCTCGTCCCAGACGGTGACCTTCAGGCCGGTCTCGCCTGCCAGTGTCGTCGCCTGCTCTGCGAGCCAGCCCGGATTCTTCAAGTTGCTCGGGACCGAGGAGAAGAACCGCGCGCGCCAGCGGGCGCGCGCGATCGCCTGGGCCCGGTCCAACGCTGCCGCCTGGTCGTCGCCGAGGTCGGCCAGAGTGATCGTCTCCACCGGCTTCCACGGCGCACCCTCGGAGCGCCAGTGGAAGAGGAATGACCCCAGCGTCGCGCCGGCCACGAACGGCTCCAGCCCGACCTCCGGATCGGCCGCCGGAATGGTCGTGACCACCTCGGACCGATCCCGCACGGCACGAGCCAGCGCGGCCCCCGCCCGCCGGAAGTCGTCGCGACGTTGCGCGCCGACACCGATCAGGAGGATCTGCCGCAGGGTGCCGGAGCCGGTGACGGCGTACGTCGTCACCTCACCGGCGCTGCCGGTGGCACCTTCGAACTCGAGATGACCCAGGAGGTCGTGTTGGTCGCCGAGGGCGGCGGCCCCAGGACCGATGACCAGCTCGTCCTCGCCCGGGATGACCGGGAGCGCGATGATCTCGGCATCGAGACTCTCCGGGCCGAGCGGATTGAGCGTGAAGGTGGGCGGCGTGACCTGGGTCGGCAGAGCCGGTGACGGCAGCGTTGTGGTCATCTACGCGTTCAGCCCAAGACCTTTGATCTCTTCGCCGAGCGCGGCGGCCTCTTCAGCGTTCAGTTCGACGACCAACCGGCCACCACCCTCGAGCGGGACGCGCATCACGATGCCCCGACCTTCCTTGGTGACCTCCAGCGGACCGTCTCCCGTCCGCGGCTTCATCGCCGCCATGCGGCACCTTCTTCCGTGTCTCGCGTGTCGGCGCTCACCTGCCGGATGGCCTCGGAGCGCGCATTGCACGTCCATTATCCCTCATCAGGTCAGCAGACCTGACGGCAAGGTGGGAGTTTCGGCGGGTTGACCTGCCTTCGAACCTGTCAGATGACCGAGGTTCCGTAGGCCCAGGTCAGCCAGATCGCGAGGATCACCAGCGTGAGGTGCACCGCGATGGCCACTCCGGAGGACTCGTGGAACGCTCCGCCGCGGTCCCGACGGTCGCCTCCGACGGGCCGGTCGTAGGCATCGTCGTAGCGCTCGTCATAGCGGTCGTCATAGCCGCGGTCGTAGGCCTCGTCGTAGTCGTAGCCCTGCGCGTACGCCTGGTCGTAGCCCTGCTCGTAGCCCGCGTAGGCCGGCTCGTCGTAGCCCTGGTCCCGCCGCCGTCGACGGGGCTGCGCCTCGGGCGCGGGCGGGGTCGGGGCAGGGGGCTCGGTCCGGTCACGGCCCCGGTCCCGGTCGCTCGGACCGTAGGACTCGAAGGAGTAGGGATCGTACGTCTCGGGCTGCTGCTGCCCCGCCTGGCGGCCGGACGGCCGGCTCGGCGCGGGCGGCGGCGCAGGCGCGGGTTGGGGGGCCGGCTGCGGGGCGGGCCGGGGTGCGGGGCGCGGCGCGCGCGGCGGGCTCGGCTGCTGTTGACCCGGGTAGTCGGAGTAGCTACTGTCGCGCCGGTAGCGGCGGTCGGCGAACTCGTCATGGCTGTCGTTGCGGCGGTCGTCGTAGCGATCGTCGTAGCCGCGCGAGCGGCGCTGCGGCGGCTCCTGACGGCGACCCCATGGGTCCTGGCCGCTCCGGCCCGGCTCGCCCTGACTCGGCTGGGGCTGCTCGGGCGCCGGGCGCTGAGGAGCCGGACGCTGAGGGTCGGGACGCTGCGGGGCGGGACGCTGGGGGGCCGGACGCTCACGCATCGGCTGCTCCGGGGCTCGCCGCTCCTGTGCGGGTCGCGCGGGAGCAGGGCGGTCCTGCCGCGGCCGGGCGGGAGCCTCCGGGACCGGCGGCTGGGGCGCGGGCTGGTGACGTACGGGCTGCTGGGGTGCCGGCGGCTGGGGGGCGGCTGCCCGCCGCGGAGGCCTCTGCGGGGCGGGCTGGGGCTGCGGTGCGGGCTGCGGCGCGGGCTGCGGTGCGGGCTGCGGTGCGGGCGGGGGCGGTGTCTGCCGCCCGGCCACGCGGCGACCGATCTGCCCGTCCCGCGTCGGAGCAGGAGCCGGAGCAGGGACAGGAGCCGGAGCGGGGGCCGGCGCAGGGGCCGGGGGCGCAGGCGAGGAGTCACGCTCGATCGGCGCCATCACGGCGGTCTCCTCGACACCCGAGGCTGCTCGCCGGGGCTCGGGCCGGCGTTCGGCCGGACGTCCCTGCTGTGCGACGGGCTGAGGAACAGGCTGCTGAACCGGTCGGCGCGGGTCCGCGTAGCCCGCCCGGCCGTCGGGCTCGGCGTAGTCGTCGTAACCGGCCTCTGCATAGCCGTTCTCGCCGTAGGCGTAGCCGTCCTCGGCGTACTCCTCGGCGTAGTCGTCATAGCCGTCGTCATAGGCGTAGTCGTCGTGGCCGGAGGCTGCGGCGCGCTGCTCCTTGAGCCGGCGGGCGAGCAGGTAGAGGCCCGCGATCGCGGCGAGCCAGATCCCGAAGAGCCCGATCACGCCCGGGAGGTCGCCGCCGAGGAAGAACGACGACGGCGAGGCGAGGAAGAGGACCCAGACCAGGAGGCCGGCTGCGCCGGCGTACAGGTGGATCTTGGGCGGCAGCCCCGCCTCCTGCGGCTGCAGGAGATGTGGCTTCAGATAGGTGAGCGCGACGATCACCGCGACCAGGGCGGTCACGGCGTAGACGAGTACGGCAGCGAAGCTCACGGCAGCGATTCTGTCCTAGACGTCGGGCGAGCCCGAATCGGGCTCGGGCGATTGTGATGTGAGTCCCCCGACTCCGACCTCGGCACCGGCATCCCCGGCCGCGGTCGACTCACGCCATTCTGCCTCCTCGGCAAGGCGGGCGATCAGAGCGTCCACCTCGTCCATCCGGTAGCCGCGGAAGGCCACCGAGAAACGTACGTGACGCAGGTCCGCCGCTTCCAGGACGCGGTCGCGGGGCACCAGAGCGTCGGGCTGGTCGCCGTACTCCTCCCCCATCGGCGCGCCTGTCCCGGCGGCTACGAGGGCGACTCCTCCGAGAGCCAGCACGATGAGTGCCGCGAAGATCCAGCCCATCCGTCAGTCACGCGCCTTCAACATCAGCTCGACCGCCTCGTCCACGTCGTCGGTGAGGGTGATCATGTCCAGGTCGCTCTGCTTGATCCGGCCGTCGGCCAGCATGGTCTCGCGCATCCAGTCGAGCAGTCCCTGCCAGTGCTCCACGCCCATCAGCACGATCGGGAACTGGGTGATCTTCTTGGTCTGGGAGAGCGTCATCGCCTCGAAGAGCTCGTCCATGGTGCCGAGCCCGCCGGGCATGACGATGTAGCCCTGGGAGTACTTCACGAACATCATCTTCCGCACGAAGAAGTAGCGGAAGTTGAGCCCGAAGCTGACGTAGTCGTTGAGCCTGGCCTCGAAGGGCAGCTCGATGCCGAGGCCGATCGACTCGCCACCGGCCTCGAGAGCGCCCTTGTTGGCCGCCTCCATCGTGCCCGGGCCACCGCCGGTGATCACCACGAAGCCGGCCTCGGCCAGGCCGCGGCCGACCGCCTCGGCCTGGGCGTAGGTCGGGTGGTCCTGGGGCGTGCGCGCCGACCCGAAGACGCTGATCGCCGGGCCGATCTCGGAGAGGTCGTTGAACCCCTCGACGAACTCGGCCTGGATCTTCATGACCCGCCACGGATCGGTGTGGACCCAGTCGCCGTGGCCGGAGCTGTCCAGCAGTCGCTGGTCGGTGGTGCTGCCGGCGGGGCGTCCCTTGGTGGGGCGTGGGCCGGAGCCGCTGCGTCGGGTCATGCGGTCAACCAATCACGAAGGGCCTGCTCGCAGGTGGTGATCTCGGAGATCCGCACGTGCTCGTCGGCCTTGTGGGCGAACATCGGGTCACCTGGACCATAGTTGACCGCCGGTATGCCGAGAACCGTGAACCGCGCCACATCGGTCCAGCCGAACTTGGGTCCGACCTCGCCGCCGACCGACTCGATGAAGGCCTTGGCCGCGGGACGGTCCAGGCCCGGCAGCGCGCCCGGGGCCGAGTCGGTCAGGGTGACGTCGTAGCCCTCGAAGAAGTCGGTCACGAACGCCAGCGCCTCCTCCTCGCTGCGGTCCGGCGCGAAGCGGAAGTTGACCGTCACCACGCACTCGTCGGGGATCACGTTGCCCGCCACTCCCCCGGCGACGAAGACCGCGTTGAGGCCCTCGTGAAACTCCAGCCCGTCGATGACCGGCTTGCGCGGGACGTACGACTCCAGGCGGCGCAGCACCTCGCCGGCCTTGTGGATCGCGTTGACGCCGCGCCAGGAGCGGGCGCTGTGGGAGCGCTCGCCGGTGGTGCGTACCTCGACCCGCAGGGTGCCCTGGCAGCCGGCCTCGACTCCGGCGTTCGAGGGCTCCATCAGGATCGCGAAGTCTCCGGCGAGCAGGTCGGGCTCGCTGGCAGCGAGCTTGCCGAGACCGTTGTGGACGGCCTCGATCTCCTCCGCGTCGTAGAAGACGTACGTCACGTCGCGGTTGGGCGTCCGGAGGGTCGCGGCGAGCTTGAGGATGACCGCGTCGCCGGACTTCATGTCACACGCGCCAAGGCCGTGCAGGATGCCGGTGGCCTCGTCGAGGCGGCTCGGGAAGTTGCCGTTGACCGGCACCGTGTCGAGGTGGCCGGCGATGACGACGCGCTCGGGGAGGCCGAGGTCGGTGCGCGCCACGATCGAGTTGCCCCGCCGCTCGACGACGAGGTGGTCGTACGCAGCCAGCGCCCGCTCCACGGCGTCGGCCAGCTCGAGCTCGTTGAGGCTCACCGAGTTGATGTCCATCAGCTGCCGGGTCAGCGTCACCACGTCGGTCGTCAGGTCGATCTCAGGAGTGTCAGGACTGGTTGTCACAGGCGCTAGTCAACCAGCCCTTCATGAGAGTTCGTCGGCCGCACCGGTTGACCGGCGGCCGACGTGCGCGAGCACGCCGTCGATGATCCGGGCCAGCCCGTAGTCGAGCTCGCGCGCGGGGTCGCTGGCCGCCTGATAGGCCTCGCCGGCGGCGGTGCCGACCCGGTTGGCGAGCGGATAGTGGGCGCCTGCCATGACCTCGCTCAGCGTGTCGTAGTTGGCCTCCCACCACTCTGACTCGGTCATCCCGGTGACCTGCTCGGCGCGGCGCTTCATGAGCTCGCTGCGGGCGATGTTGCCCGCGAAGCCGATCAGCACGGCGACCGTCTGGTCCATCTCCAGGTCGGAGAGCCCGAGGCCTTCGACGGCCTGCAGCTGCCACTCGTAGCGGTCGCTCATGTTCGGACCCAGCCAGGGGCGTACGTCCTGCACCTCGAGCAGCCACGGATGGGCCCGGAGCTCGTCGTGCGTGAGGTTTGCGACCAGCTCGAGGCGCTTGCGCGGATCCTCGGGCAGCTCCGGGAGCTCGGCGCGGCCGGTCACCTGGTCGGCCATGAGCATCAGCAGCGCGTCCCGGTTGGGCACGTAGGAGTAGAGCGTCATCGCCCCCAGGCCGAAGCGCTGCGCGATCGCGCGCATCGTGACGGCGGCCAGGCCCTCGGCGTCGGCCAGGTCGATCGCGGCGTCGACGATCTCGTCGACGCTCACCTTCTGCTTCGGGCCGCGCTTGGTCTTCGGCTCCTCGCGCACACCCGCCCGATGGCGCCACAGCAGGCGCAGGGAGGGGTCCGACTGGTCTGGCTGGTCCGGCACGTCGCTCATCGTAACCTCATCCGAAATAATTTCGTACGTCGTACGGAACAAATGCTACAGTCGCTCCGTTGACATCTTCGTACAGCGTACGAAATTGGAGGAACGTGTATGCCGAACGACGCGAAGCCGGTCCCGCCGCGCTGGCTCAAGCCGATGAACAAGGTCTTCATGACCCTGTCGAAGACCGGGATCGGGATGAAGGATCTGCCGGTGCTCACCGTGCCGGGCCGCGCGAGCGGCAAACCCCGCAGCACCCCGCTCTCGGTCCTGGACCTGAACGGACGCCGCTACCTGCTCGAGGGCTTTCCGGGAGCCGACTGGGCCCGCAACGTACGTGCCGCCGCCGGTCGCGCCACTCTCCGGATCGGCAAGGACACCGAGGAGGTGCGTCTCGTGGAGGTGGAGGGCGAGGAGGCGTTGGCCGTGCTCCGGGCCTGGCCGGAGCGGATGACGGACGGCGCGAAGATCATGCTCGACGCCGGCGTGGTCACGGCGGTGACGCCGGAGGCGTTCGAGGCGGTCGCCGGCCGCTGCGGCGTGTTCCGGATCGAGGTGGGCCGATGACCTCGACTCCCCTGTCCGCGCGCGGCGTGCGCAAGCGCTACCGCGACACCCATGCCCTCGACGGCCTCGACCTCGAGGTCGCCGCCGGCACCGTGCACGCCCTGCTGGGCCCCAACGGCGCCGGCAAGTCGACCGCAGTGAACGTCTTCGCGACCCTGACCCGGCCCGATGCCGGTGAGGTCCGCGTCGGCGGCCACGACGCCGTACGCCATCCCGCCCGGGTCCGCTCCACGATCGGCCTGGTCGGCCAGAGCGCCGCGCTCGACGAGGCCCTCCACGGCCGGGAGAACCTGGTGATGTTCGGCCGTCTGCACGGCCTCTCGAAACCCGATGCCGTACGCCGCGGCGGCGAGCTCCTCGACGCCTTCGGCCTCACCGAGGCCGCCGACCGGAAGGTCTCGGGCTACTCCGGCGGGATGCGGCGGCGCCTCGACATCGCCGCCGGCCTGGTCACCCGTCCGCGGATCCTCTTCCTCGACGAGCCGACCACCGGGCTGGACCCGCGCGGCCGTCACGAGGTCTGGGAGATGGTGCGGCAGGTGGTCGCCGACGGGACGACGGTGCTGCTGACCACCCAGTACCTGGACGAGGCCGACCAGCTCGCCGGCATGGTCACCGTGCTCGGCGCGGGCCGGGTGATCGCCGAGGGCACCCCGTCGGTCCTCAAGAGCGATCTCGGCGGCGACCGAGTGATCATCACCGCGACCGGGCCGGACGATCTCGCCCGGATGGCCGGCGTCCTCGGCTCCGCCGCCGTCATCGACCCCGACCGGCACGAGGTCACCGTCGAGGCCGGCGCGGCCGGCGGCGGTGCCGCGGTCGTCGAGGTCGTACGCACCCTCGACTCCGCCGGCATCACGGTCGACGACGTGCTGCTGCGCAGACCGACCCTGGACGAGGTGTTCCTCCACCTGACCGCCCCCGAACCCGCACACGATCGCGAAGGAGCCGCCCGATGACCGCCATCGCCTCGACCCTGCGACAGACCGTGACCCAGACCTGGGTGATCACGCTCCGCGACCTCAAGCACTGGCAGCGCGAGCCGTGGGGACCGGTCTTCGGGATCCTGTTCGCGATCATGATGCTGCTGATCTTCGGCTACCTGTTCGGCGGCGCGATCGAGATGCCGGGCGGCGGGTCGTACCTGCCCTATCTGCTGCCCGGAGTGCTCGCGCTGACGATGATGTTCGGCATCGACGGCACCATGGCCGTGGTCACCGAGGACACCAAGCGCGGCGTCACCAACCGGTTCCGGTCGCTGCCGATGAGCGGTCTCGCTGTGCCCCTGGGGCGGGCGATCGCCGACCTGGGCAACTCGGCGGTCCAGCTGGGCGTCCTAATGCTCGGCGGGCTGCTGATCGGGTGGCGGATCGAGGGCTCGTTCCTCGAGGCGGCGGCTGCGGTCGGGCTCCTGCTCTGGCTGCGGCTGGCGATGCTGTGGCTGGGCATCTTCCTCGGGCTGACCCTGCGGATGGAGGGCGCGCTGACGATGGTGCAGGTGCTGGTGTGGCCGCTGGGGTTCTGCTCGAGCCTGTTCGTCTCGCCCGAGACGATGCCCGGCTGGCTCGGCTTCCTGGCCGCCTGGAACCCGGTCTCGGCGACCGCCACCGCCTGCCGCGACCTCTTCGGCAACCCGACCGGGATCACCTCCGGGGTGCTCGCCGACCACGCGACCCTTTTGGCGCTGGCCTGGCCCGCGGTTCTGCTGGCGGTCTTCGTCCCGCTCTCCGTCCGCGCGTTCCGGCGCCTGGGCTGAGAACGGAAGAACGGGCCCGGGAAGGCGATGCCTTCCCGGGCCCGTTGGCGAATGGGCGGGGGTCAGGCGGTGGCCGGCTCGAGGCCGTCGGGCTCCTCCGCCGACTTCTTCTTCACAGGTGCGACGGCTCGGGTCAGTGAACCGAGCGCGAACGCGACGAAGAGCAGCACGACGCCCAGGCCCGCGACCAGCGCCGAGAGGCCGAACGCGGTGACCGCGGTCAGCAGGGAGGCGCGTACGAACGACGACTCCGCCGCGACCGCGCGGATCGGGTCCTCCTGTGCGAGCTCGGCGTACGTCTTGCCCTTGGTGATCCCCAGGGCGTGCTTCTCGACGGTGGCCGCCTGTGCGTAGGCCGAGAACGGGCCGTCGACGTTGTCACCGGCGAGGAAGGAGGCGTCGTCGGCGACGGTGATCTCCTGCGCCTTCAGCTGGGTGTGGGCCAGGTAGTAGGTGGCGGCGCCACTGGCGATGAACAGGAGGCCGAACAGCCCGATCAGGGGGCTCAGCAGCTTCGCGATCCGAGGTTTGCGGGTCATGCCGGTTAAGGCTCACCTAACTTACCTTGGGATGTAAGCCCTGGAGGGTGTGATCTTCGTCGTGCAGAACTTTTTTCCGAGAACCTGTCGGATCGGTGTCGAGCCGTTCGTGGAGTGAGTGAGAAGCGGCCAGACGGACCGCGACAACCACCACCAGATGAGAGGCACCATCATGAGCACCAGCACCTACACCCAGGCCACGACCACCTCCCGCGGTCAGTTCGCAGCGCGGATGCCGGTCTGGCTCGTCAGTGTCACCGCCGTCCTTGTCGGCGCCCTGGTGACCGGCGTCTTCGAGTTCTTCGCCCGTGCCGTCGGGGTGCTGTTCAACGTCGCCCTCCCCGGCACCGGCGTCGAGCCCGCCGCGATTCCCGCGACCGGGCTCGCCTGGGCCGTCGCCGAGCTCGGTCTGATCGGCATCATCATCGCCGTGTGCCTGGACCGCTTCGCCAAGCGCCCCCGCTCCACCTGGAAGCGCACCGCCTGGACCCTGACCGCGGTCTCCTGCGTCCCGAGCCTGATCGCCGTCACCGACTCCTACGCCACCAACATCATGCTGGTGATCTCCCACCTCGTCGCCGCGGTCGTGATCGTCCCCGTCATCGCCGCCCGGCTGGCGGAGCGCAACCCGCGCCGCGCCTGAGGTGTCTGCGGACGTCAGCCCGGTGTTCGGCGAGCGATGATCAGCTCGCCGACACCGGGCATCGGCGTCGTCTCGACCGTGAACCCGGCGTTGGCCAGGTCGGCGAAGAGCGCCGGCCTGGGATGGGTGCGGTAGTACATGACGAACTTCGGCCGCCACACCGCGTTGCGCACCCGCATCACCAGGTCGAAGCCGGAGAGCAGCCAGTAGGCCGGGTGGGTCGGCCCCGGTGCCCTGCTGACCAGCAGCGCGAACACCCCGCCCGGCCGTAGCGCCCGATGGATGCCGTCGAAGAGCTCCGGCCGCTCCTCCGGCAGGAAGTGCCCCAGCGCCCCGAAGCTCACCACCAGGTCGTACGCAGCCTCGAACGGCAGCGCTCGAGCATCCGCCCGAACCAGGTCGGCGTCGGGGTGCGCGGCCCTGGCCTGCTCGAGCATCCCGACGCTGAAGTCGACCCCCGTCGGCCGCTCCCCGGTCGCCTCCGCGAGCATCTCCAGCCCCGCCCCGGTGCCGGTGCACACATCGAGCCCTCGCTCGAACGGCCCGTACTCCCGCAGCGCGGTGATGGTCGCGGCGAGCATCCAGTCCGGCGTACGGAACGGGGTCGCGTCGAACTTCGGCGCCAGCAGGTCGTAGCCGTGCTCCACCGACGACAGCGCCTGCACCGCCAGCTCCCGCAGCGTGGGTCCCTTCATGTTCCGACCGTAGCGCCGGCGGTGCGCGTATTCCTGCGAAGCGGTGCTTCGCTGCTCGAAACTGATCCCATGACCCCCACCCAGCGAGCCCTCACCTTCGGCTCCTACTGGCTCATCGGCCTCGGTGTCCTCGCCGTGCTGCTCTCTCCGTACGGACTCACCTGGGAGACCGACCCTGACACTCCGGCCGATCTCCTCTCATCTCACCCGGACTTCGGCGAACTCAACGGCTGGGGGCTCTACTCGACCATCGCCGTGATCATTCCTGCGTTCGGCCTACTCACCGCCATGGCGGTGAGCCGTCCTGCCAACGCCACTCGCGCCTCGCTCCGCGTCGCTCTGGTCGCCCAAGCCGTCGGCATCTCCCTCGCAATCGTCGCCGGCTGGGCGACGCTGATGGCGACCAAGATCACCTTCTACATGCTCCCACCGCCCAGCGTCCTGCCGGAGACGGTCTTCGCCTTCCTCCTCTGGAGCATGTATGCCGCGGTCGGCTTCGTGGTCGCCGGCGCGGTGCGCGTCGACCCGGGGCTACCGGCTGCCGCTGCGAAGCGGCCATAACGACAGACAGAACGGCCGCGACACGCCGATGCCCCAGCGTGTCGCGGCCGTTCGAGCCGCGTTTCGGCCGCTAATCGACCTTCGCTACCGCGATCTGCGCCTTTTCGCCGTCGCCCAGGTCGACCGTGTTGCCCTCGAGCGAGTCGACCACGTCGTACGTCGTGGCGAGGGTCTCGCGGGAGATGAGGTCGGCGTGGGTGGTGGCTGCCTGGCGTACGGTCTCGGAGCCGGCCACCGAGAGGGTGATGCGGTCCTCGACGTTGAGGCCGGAGTCCTTGCGGGCCTGCTGGACCGCGCGGATCAGGTCTCGGGCGAGGCCCTCGGCGGCGAGCTCGGGGGTGACGACCGTGTCCAGGACGATGAACCCGCTTGGCAGCATCGAGACGGCGATGTCGTCGGAGGCGGCGCCGGCGACGGTCTCGAGGGTGTATTCACCCTCCTCCAGCGCCAAGCCTCCGGCGACGACCTCGCCGGAATCGGAGACCGACCAGTCACCGGACTTGGAGCCCTTGATGGCCTTCTGTACGTCCTTGCCCAGCCGCGGGCCGGCGGCGCGGGCGTTGACGGCGAGCCGCTGCTCGATGCCGTAGGTGCCGGCCTCCTCCGAGTCGGCGGCGAGCAGCCGGACGGACTTGACGTTGACCTCGTCGGCGACGATCTCCTCGAAGCGGGCGATGTCGGCGCCGACGACCGTCAGGCCGGCGAGCGGCAGGCGGTTGCGGAGCTTGCGCGCCTTCCGCAGGGCGGACGTCGAGGAGCAGACCGCGCGGACCGCGTCCATCCGGGCGACCAGGTCGTCATCAGCAGGAAGGTCCTCGACGACCGGGTAGTCGGCCAGGTGCACCGAGCGGCCACCGGTCAGGCCCCGCCAGATCTCCTCGGTGGTCAGCGGCAGCAGCGGCGCGACCAGACGGGTCACGGTCTCCAGCACCGTGTAGAGGGTGTCGAAGGCGGCCTTGTCCTCGTTCCAGAACCGCTCGCGGCTCCGCCGGATGTACCAGTTCGTGAGCACGTCGATGAACTCACTCGTCACCGAACAGGCCTCGGCGACGTAGTAGTCGTCCATCGCGGAGGTCATCGCAGCGACGTAGTCGCGCAGCTTGGCCAGGACGTAGCGGTCCAGCGGGTCCTCGGACGCCGTCGAGCCGGTGGTCTCCAGGTCGGCCGCGTTGGCGTAGAGCTGGAAGAAGTACCAGCTGTTCCACAGCGGGATCATCACCTGGCGTACGGAGTCCCGGATGCCCTGCTCGGTGACGACCAGGTTGCCGCCACGAAGGATGGGCGAGGACATCAGGAACCAGCGCATAGCGTCGGCGCCGTCGCGGTCGAAGACCTCGTTGACGTCGGGGTAGTTGCGCAGGCTCTTGGACATCTTCTGCCCGTCCGAGCCCAGCACGATGCCGTGGCTGATGCAGCTCGAGAACGCCGGGCGGTCGAAGAGCGCGGTCGCCAGGATGTGCAGGGTGTAGAACCAGCCGCGGGTCTGGCCGATGTACTCCACGATGAAGTCGCCCGGGAAGTGGTGCTGGAACCACTCCTCGTTCTCGAACGGGACATGGTTCTGGGCGAACGACATCGACCCGGAGTCGAACCAGACGTCGAGGACGTCGGAGACGCGGCGCATCATCGACTTGCCGGTCGGGTCGTCCGGGTTGGGACGGACCAGGTCGTCGACGTACGGACGGTGCAGGTCGGGGTTGCCCTCGGCGTCCTTGGGCAGGGTGCCGAAGTCGCGCTCCAGCTCCTCGAAAGAGCCGTAGACGTCCAGGCGCGGGTAGGCCGGGTCGTCGGACTTCCACACCGGCACCGGCGAGCCCCAGAAACGGTTGCGGGTGATCGACCAGTCGCGGGCGTTCTCCAGCCACTTGCCGAACTGGCCGTCCTGGATGTGCTCGGGCACCCAGCGGATCTGCTGGTTGAGCTCGAGCATCCGGTCCTTGATCTTGGTGACCTCGACGAACCAGCTCGAGACACCCTTGTAGATCAGCGGCTGACGGCAGCGCCAGCAGTGCGGGTAGGAGTGGTTGTAGGACTCGCGGCGGAGCAGGATCGTGCCCGCGGTCACCGATCCCCCGGCCTCGCCGCGGGTGACCGACTTGAGGTGGTCGATGATCTGCAGGTTGGCGTCGAAGACCTGGACACCGGCGTAGTCGACCACCGGCGCGGTGAAGCGCCCGTCCTTGCCGACCGGCATGACCGCCTCGATGTTCTCGCGGTCGGTCACCTCCTTGTCGACCTCACCGAACGCACCGGCGGTGTGGACGACCCCGGTGCCGTCCGTGGTGGTGACGGCGTCGTCGGCGGCCACGATCCGGAAGGCGTTCTGGTGACCGGCGTAGTAGGAGAACGGCGGCTGGTAGGTGCGGCCGAGCAGCTCGGCTCCCTTGTAGCGGCCCAGGACCGTCGCCTCGTCGGCGTCAGGGAAGAGCTCCTTCTGGTACGCCGCGAGGCGAGCCTCCGCGAGGACGTACTTGGCCGTCTTGTCGGTGCCCGGGACCGGGCCCTCGACCACGACGTAGTCGATCTCGGAGCCGACCATGACCGCGAGGTTGGACGGCAGGGTCCACGGCGTGGTGGTCCAGATCAGGATGTGGGCGTTGTCGAGGACCTCGTCCTCACCGGTGGCGTCGATCGCATAGCCGACGGTGACCGCCGGGTCCTGGCGGTCCTTGTAGACGTCGTCATCCATCCGCAGCTCATGGTTGGACAGCGGGGTCTCGTCCTGCCAGCAGTAGGGCAGGACACGGAAGCCCTCATAGACCAGGCCCTTGTCGTAGAGCGTCTTGAACGCCCAGATCACCGACTCCATGTAGTCGGGGTTGAGGGTCTTGTAGTCGTTGTCGAAGTCCACCCAGCGCGCCTGACGGGTGACGTAGTCGCGCCACTCGCCGGTGTACTTCAGCACCGAGGCGCGGCTGGCCGCGTTGAACTTGTCGATGCCCATCTCGACGATCTCGTCGGTCGTCTTCAGGCCGAGCTGGCGCATCGCCTCGAGCTCGGCGGGCAGGCCGTGGGTGTCCCACCCGAAGCGCCGCTCGACGCGCTTGCCGCGCATCGTCTGGTAGCGCGGGACGATGTCCTTCACGTAACCGGTCAGCAGGTGGCCGTAGTGCGGCAGGCCGTTGGCGAACGGCGGCCCGTCGTAGAAGACGAACTCGTTCTCGCCGTTCTCCCCGGCGTAACGGTTGTCGATGCTCGCCTGGAAGGTCCCGTCCTTCTTCCAGTAATCGAGAATCTGCGTCTCGATCTCCGGGAAGCGTGGGCTGGCCGGGACTTTGGCTGAGTTGACCTTCGGATAGGCCATCGACGCATCTCCTGCTGGGTGGTAGTGGGTTGTCTTCACCACAGGGACGATCTTTCGACCGCGGTACCACCCTGCTTGTCCTGGTCGGCCACGCTCCACCGGTGGTTGAGCTTGTCGAAACCAGGGCCACTCATTCTCGGCTGTGACGGGCCAATCCCGCCGGGTTCTACTTGCCCGAAGGCTTTCTTCCCGGGGCTCGCCGCTGATGACGGCTCGAACGCCTGTAAGGAAGAGAGTACGCCGCCCGGCACCCGCCACGCGAACCCGATTACACCGCGCGCCACATCCGCACGTGCGGACCGATCTCGGGGTCGTCCCACGGCTCACCGATCTCGACGAACCCGGCCCTCGCGTAGAACGCTGCCGCCGGCGTACGCGCGTTGCACCAGACCAGCCCGCCGCCCCTGGCCGCGACATGGTCCAGCGCCGCCTGCAGCACCTCGGCCCCGACACCCTTGCCGCGCCATCCGTCCGCCGTCGCCATCCCCCGGATCCGCCACCCCTTCCCGGGGTGTTCGGCCAGGTCAGGACATGCTTCCGGGAAGAGCCCGACGCAACCGATCAGACTCCCGTCCACATCCAGCGCCGCGTACGTAGCGACCTCGGGACCGTCGTCCCCCGGCACCCTCGCAGCCTCCGGCGGCCCACCGTTTCGCAACACCTTCGCCCGCAACGGATACGTCTCCTCAACCGCCACCCGGCGCACCGTGATCACGACGCGACCATATCGGGGTGCCGACGCCTCGTCGGGGCACCTGGCAGGATGCGCGCATGAGCCTGATTCGCTACGAGTACGCCGACGGTTGCGCCCGCATCACGATGACCAACCCGGACAAGGGCAACGTCTTCAAGCCCGAGGCGGGCGCGGAGATGCTGGCGGCGATCTTGCGCGCGAAGGCGGACTCGGCGCGGGTGATCGTGCTCGCGGCGGAAGGGAAGTACTTCTCCGTCGGCGGCGACCTGGCCGGGTTCGCGGCGGCCGATGACCTGGGGCCGTTCATCCTCGAGCTCGCCGAGGGCGCCAACCGGATCATCACCGAGCTCGTCCGCTGCGACGCGATCGTGGTCAGCGCCGTCCAGGGCACCGCGGCGGGGGTCGGGTTCCCGCTGGCTGCGGCCGCCGACATCGTGATCGCGGCCGACAAGGCGAAGTTCAGCCTGGCCTACGCGAAGGTGGGGCTGTCGGTCGACGGCGGCGGGTCGCTCCTCGTGCACACCCTGGGCCTGCACCGGGTGCTGCGGCTGACCCTGCTCGGCGACATGCTCTCGGCGACCGAGGCGCTCGAGGCCGGGCTGGTCGCTCGTGTCGTACCGGCCGATGACCTCGCCGCCACCGTGGACGAGGTCGTCGCGACCCTCCTCGCCGGCTCGCCAGAGGCGCTGGCGAGCACGAAGCACCTGATCCGCGACGTCGCCGACCCCAACCCCGAGTCGGCGCTGCGCCGCGAGGCGCAGTCGATCTCCGCGCTCGGAGGCTCGGCCTCCGGCCGCGAAGGCATCAACGCGTTCCTGGAGAAGCGGCCGCCCAGCTTCACCGGCTGAAATCGCTGGCCGCTGAATTCATTTGGCGCGGGGGCGCTCGTTCCGCGAGGGTGAGCCCATGAGCAGTGATCAGCGACAGGTGGGCTTCGGCGGAATCTGGCTTCCCGAGGGCGAGGATCCACGCCACCAGGACCAGCAGGCCGTCGGGGAGCTGGCGACCTACCGGGACTACCTGCGCCACTACCGGCTCACCCTCGAGCTCAAGTGCGAGGACCTCGGCCCGGAGGATCTGGCCAAGCAGAGCGTGCCCCCGAGCGACCTGAGCCTGCTCGGGCTGATCCGCCACATGGCACGGGTCGAGCACAGCTGGTTCCAGCGGGTGCTGAAGGAGAACCTCGAGCTGCCGCGGTTCGACGCCGACGACCCCACCGGCGGCTTCCACAGGGTGGCGCCGACCAAGGAGTCGGTCGACGAGGCGTTCGCGAGCTGGCGCGAGCAGGTCGCGGCGGCCGACGAGTGGCTCGACTCGATCGACGACACGATGCTCGGCGAGACCCGTGACGTCGGCCGCGGCGACGAGCCGACCAGCATCCGCGACATCCTGGTCCACATGATCGAGGAGTACGCCCGCCACGCGGGCCACGCCGACCTGCTGCGCGAGGTCATCGACGGGCGTACCGGGCAGTAGCCCCTCCCCCGCCCACCAGGCGGTTTCCTGAGACTAGGCTGAGACAGCGGTCACAACGACCGTTACCGCGCTGAATCAGAGGGAGACCATGTCGACGTCGACCGCCAACCCCACCAGCTCGGGCCCAGGGTCCGGGCCCAACATGCCCCGTAATTGGAGGGCAATCGCCATCTGGACCGCCGTCGCTGTCGTCGGCGCCGTCTGCTGGGCCATGCTCGCCCTGTCCCGAGGCGAGGAGGTCTCGGCGCTGTGGATCCTGTTCGCCGCGCTGGCCTCGTACGCGATCGCCTACCGGTTCTACTCGAAGTTCATCGCCAACAAGGTGCTGAAGGTCGACGACACCCGGGCCACCCCGGCCGAGCGGCTGGAGAACGGGCAGGACTTCGACGTCACCGACCGGCGAGTGCTCTTCGGGCACCACTTCGCCGCGATCGCCGGCGCCGGCCCGCTGGTCGGCCCGGTGCTGGCCGCGCAGATGGGTTACCTGCCGGGCACGATCTGGATCATCGTCGGCGTCATCTTCGCCGGTGCCGTGCAGGACATGGTCGTGATGTTCTTCTCGATGCGCCGCGACGGCAAGAGCCTCGGTCAGATGGTGCGTGAGGAGATCGGCACCGTCGCCGGCGTGGCCGCGCTGATCGCCGTCTTCGCGATCATGATCATCATCCTGGCGGTGCTCGCGCTGGTCGTCGTCAATGCGCTCGCGGAGTCGCCGTGGGGTGTCTTCTCGATCGGTCTCACCATCCCGATCGCGCTCTTCATGGGCTTCTACCTGCGTTACCTGCGCCCCGGCCGCGTCAGCGAGGTGACCGTCATCGGCGTCGCGCTGCTGCTGCTGGCCATCATCGGTGGTGGGTACGTCGAGGAGATGGGCCTGGCCGGCGCCCTCACCCTCTCCCACGAGACGCTGGTGATCTGCCTGGTCGTCTACGGCTTCGTCGCCTCGATCCTCCCGGTGTGGATGCTGCTCACGCCGCGTGACTACCTCTCCACCTTCATGAAGGTGGGCGTCATCGTGCTGCTCGCCGTGGGCCTGGTCCTCGCGGCCCCCGTGCTGCAGAACGAGGCCGTCACCGACTTCGCCACCAACGGCGAGGGTCCGGTCTTCGCCGGCAAGCTGTTCCCGTTCGTCTTCATCACCATCGCCTGCGGCGCCCTCTCCGGCTTCCACGCCCTGATCGCCTCGGGGACGACGCCGAAGATGGTCGCCAAGGAGTCGCAGGTCCGCATGATCGGCTACGGCGGCATGCTGATGGAGTCGTTCGTCGCGATCTCCGCCCTCATCGCAGCCTCCGTGATCGACCAGGGCATCTACTTCTCGATGAACGCCTCCGCCGGTGCGACCGGCGGCACCCCGGAGACCGCGGCCGCCTTCGTCAACGGGCTCGGCTTCTCGATCACCCCGGCCGACCTCGAGGCAGCCGCGGCCAGCGTGGAGGAATCGATCATCTCCCGCACCGGTGGCGCCCCGACCCTGGCGTTCGGGATGTCGCTGATCTTCACCGAGGCGTTCGGTGGCGGCCTGGCCGCCTTCTGGTACCACTTCGCGATCATGTTCGAGGCGCTCTTCATCCTGACCGCGGTCGACGCCGGCACTCGCGTGGGCCGGTTCATGCTCCAGGACACGATCGGCAACGTCTGGAAGCGCTACGCCGACACCTCCTGGCGGCCGGCGGCCTGGTCGGCCTCCGCGCTGGTCGTACTGGCCTGGGGCTACATGCTCTGGATCGGCGTCGGTGACCCGCTCGGCGGCATCAACCAGCTCTTCCCGCTCTTCGGCATCGCCAACCAGCTGCTCGCCGCGATCGCGCTGACGCTGGCCACGACGCTGCTGATCAAGCACGGCAAGCTCAAGTGGGCGTGGGTGCCGGGCATCCCGCTGGTCTGGGACCTCATCGTCACGATGACGGCGAGCTGGCAGAAGGTGTTCAGCGACAACCCCGCGATCGGCTACTTCGCCCAGGCGTCTGCCGCGCGCGAGGCACGCGACGCCGGCGAGCTCTACGGGGTTGCGAAGACTCCCGCGGACGTCGACCAGATCATCTACAACTCGACCCAGTCCGGCATCCTGCAGGCCGCATTCGCGGTGCTGGTGATCGTGATCGTCGCCGGTGCCGCGGTGACCGTGGTCAAGGCGATCCGCGCCGGCGGGCTGCCGACCACCGAGGTACCGAAGGTCGAGTCGAAGATCGTCGCGCCCTCCGACTTCTTCGCCACCAAGGAGGAGAAGGAAGCCGTACGCGAGTGGGAGGCCTCCCAGAAGGCGCCGGTCTCATGAGTCTGCTCGCCGAGCGTGTCTCCGATCGCTTCTCCGGCGCCTGGCGGCTGCTCCGCCAGGCGACCGGGGAGGCGAAGTGGGACGAGTACGTCGCCCGGTGCGAGCGCGAGGGCGTCGAGCCGATGAGCCGGCGCGCGTTCGAACGTCACCGGGCCGACGAGAAGGAGCACAACCCGCAGGCCCGCTGCTGCTAGCGGGGCCTAGCGGGGGCTGTCGTCGGCGAAGGCGGCGTCGAGCCAGGCGTACACCTGCGAGTCACCTCGGGTGACGAGCAGGACCACCTGCTTCTCGGCGTCGCTCACCGGCTTGCCGTTGATCCACCCGCGCACGATGTCGGAGGCCGCGCGGCGGACGACCTCGACGCCCTTCGCCATCGCCCACTCCGGCGCCGGATGACCCTTGCTGGTCGCCACTCCGGGGATCTCCAGGGTCCAGGTGCCGTCCTCGGCCTGGAGGAGCTGGGGCATCGGGGGCGCACTCTTCTTACTCACCTCCACATGTTCGCACGTCGAGACCGTCGATAAGGGACCACTCAGGCTCGGCCACTAGACTGCGCCCCGTGACGAATGCAGCTTGGGGCTTCGGCCTCGTGACGTACGCCGCCGATAACTCCGTCCTCGACGTGTGGTTCCCCGCGCCGCAGCTGGGTGAGAAGCCCGCCGACGCGAACGCGCCGGCCGAGCTGACCGCCCTCGAGGGCGCCGACGAGGTGCGTCAGGTCACCCAGCGGGTCGCTCTCGTCGAGGTCAAGGACCTCGAGACCGCGCCCGAGACCACCGAGGACGTCTGGCTGCGGCTCCACCTTCTCTCCCACCGCCTCGTGCAGCCGCACGGGCAGAACCTCGACGGCATCTTCGGCCTGCTCACCAACGTGGTGTGGACCAGCGCCGGCCCGTGCGCCGTCGAGGGCTTCGAGCTCACCCGCGCCCGGCTGCGCGCCGCCGGCCAGCACGTGACCGTCTTCGGCGTGGACAAGTTCCCGCGGATGGTCGACTACGTCGTCCCGAGCGGCATCCGGATCGGCGACGCCGACCGCGTCCGCCTCGGTGCCCACCTGGCCTCCGGCACCACCGTGATGCACGAGGGCTTCGTCAACTTCAACGCCGGCACGCTCGGCGCCTCGATGGTCGAGGGCCGGATCTCCGGCGGTGTCGTCGTCGGCGACGGCTCCGACGTCGGTGGCGGCGCCTCGATCATGGGCACGCTCTCCGGTGGCGGCAAGGCCGTCATCTCCATCGGCCAGCGCTGCCTGCTCGGTGCCAACTCCGGCATCGGCATCTCGCTGGGCGACGACGCCGTCGTCGAGGCGGGGTGCTACGTGACGTACGGGACCAAGGTCACGCTCCCCGACGGCACCGTGACGAAGGCCGGCGAGCTCTCCGGCGCCTCCAACATCCTCTTCCGCCGCAACTCGGTCAGCGGCGCCATCGAGGCAGTTCCGTGGAAGGGCGAGGGCATCGAGCTCAACGCCGCCCTCCACGCCAACTGACTCTCGCCGAAGAGCCCGAAGAGCAGAGTGCCGAGTTGAAGAAGCTTCTCACCGCCCTGGTGGTGCTCAGCGTGATCGCCGGCGGCATCTACTGGGTCGTTCAGGCCGCGACGGACAAGCTGGACTCGATCCTGCCCGACCTGCAGCAGTGCACGGCGGTCGCGGGCGAGTACGAGGCGCGCTTCGACCCCGAGCAGATGGGCAACGCCGCCGTGATCACGGCGCTCGGGCTCAAGCGCGGCCTGCCCGCACGGGCGGCGACGATCGCGATCGCGACCGCGATCCAGGAGTCGAAGCTCTACAACATCAGCCACGGTGACCGGGACTCGCTCGGCCTCTTCCAGCAGCGCCCGTCGATGGGCTGGGGCACCGAGGAGCAGGTCCAGGACCCCGTCTACGCCACCAACAAGTTCTACGACGCGCTGGTGAAGATCGAGGGCTACGAGGACATGGTGGTCACCGAGGCGGCGCAGGAGGTACAGCGCTCGGCCTACCCCGAGGCGTACGCCGACCACGAGGGCGAGGGCCGCGCGATCGCCTCCGCGATCAGCGGCTACTCCCCCGCCGCGCTGACCTGTCGGATCGACGAGCCCGAGGCCGGCTCCGGCAAGCCCCAGGCGACCAAGACCGAGGTCAACCAGCTGCTCGGCCAGATGGTCGGCCGCGCCCGGGTCGACGGCACCACCGTGGTCATCCCCGTCGACGCCGGCGAGACCGGCCAGCGCAACGGCTGGGCCGTCGCCCACTACGTACTCGCCCGGGCCAGCGAGTTCGGCGCCACCTCCATCGCCTACGACGGCCGCACCTGGTCCGCCGGCAAGGACGAGGAGTGGGCCGCCACCCCCAAGGCCACCGGCGACCAGATCGTCGTCACCCTCGCCTGACCCCACCAGCCGAGGCGTCAGCCCGGTCGGCCGAGACGTCACCCCGGGCGGGCGACATGGCAGTCGGGTGCCAACTCGGCCAACGCGAGCGACCTCTCGGCCGACGTACGTGACGCCTCGGCGTCAGTCGGCTACGTCGACGTGCACGTGGTCGCGGTGCTCGAGGATGGCTTGGTCGCCGCCGCGGGGCGGGACCTCGTAGTCGCGCCAGCCGGCGCCGGAGCGGAACTTGGTCCAGATGCGGTCGTCGTAGATGACGGTCTCGATGTCGAGGCGGTCGGCGTTGGCGACGAGGTACTGCGCCAGCGACCAGCCTCTGATGTTGTTGCGGGCGTTGATGGGCCGGAAGAAGTAGTCGACCGCGCGGCCCTCGTAGTGGGCCGAGCCGACCATGTGTCCGGTGGTCACCCCGCCGGGTTGGAAGCCGCCTTCGGGGACGCCCCCGTAGACACTGCGTACGTCCTCGCGCAGCGCCTCCGCACGCGAGGTGAGCCCGGCGCCGCTGAGCCTGTCCGGGACCTCCTCGGCGCTGCCCTTGACGACGCACGAGAACGCCTCAGGGGTGTTGCCGGTCAGCGCCGAGGCCAGGGCCCGCGCCTCGGGCTCGGCGTCGCGGTAGCTGTCGCGCGGGCCGTCGCCGATCTGCTGGGCGACGCCCGGGACGGACTGCTGGCGGTAGTCGGCGACCCCGGAGAGCCGGTCGTAGAGGCCGGCCGCCTTCGCCGGATCCCGTTCGAGCGAGTGGTCGGCGAGCTCGACCGCCAGCACGACAGAGGCCGCGCGGGCAGGGAGGCCGCGGCGTACGGCTTGGGCGGCGATCGCCGAGGCACGCTCGGCCTGCTCGGAGGAGAGGTCGTAGGTCTCGCCCTCGGAGGTCACGGTGCAGGCCTCGCGGGCGAGGACCGGGATGCCGCCGACCCCGACGCCGAGGAGCCGCAGGCCGGCGAAGACCAGGGCGACGGCGATCACGACGCCGAGGACGATGAGGTGCTTGCGCACCGGCCGCAGCTGCTTGCGGGCTTCCCGCGCCGACTTGCGCAGCGCCTTGCGCGCCGGCTCGGGGAGCCTCGGCCCGTGAGGGCCCGGCGCAGGAGGCCGCGGACCCGGGGGCGGGATGGTCGGCGGGCCCGTCGGGGTCCCCGGCTGTGCGCTCACTCCACCAATCTTCACGTATGGGGCAAACCCGCCCGGCTATGCCGTGAGGCGGGCGACGGCCGCGTCGACGCGCTCGTCGGTGGCGGTGAAGGCGATGCGTACGTGCTGGCTGCCGGCGCGGCCGTAGAAGATGCCGGGGGCGGCGAGGATGCCGCGCTCGGCGAGCCATTCGACGGTGGCCCAGCAGTCCTCGTCGCCCCCGGAGATCGGGCGCCGTGACCACAGGTAGAGGGATGCCTCGGAGTGATCGATGCGGAAGCCGGCCGACTCCAGCGCCGTCTTGAGCTTGGCGCGCCGGGCGGCGTAGCGGGCGTGCTGCTCCTTGGCGTGCTGGTCATCGCCCAGCGCGGTCACCATGGCGACCTGCTGCGGGCCTGGCATCTGCAGGCCGAGGTTCTTGCGGACCGCGAGGACCTCACCGAGGACGGAGGCGTCACCGGCGACGAAGGCGCAGCGGTAGCCCGCGAGGTTGGAGCGTTTGGAGAGCGAGTGGACGGCGAGGATGCCCTCGTAGGAGCCGCCACAGACGTCCGGGTGCAGCACCGAGATCGGCTCAGCGTCCCAGGCGCACTCGATGTAGCACTCGTCGGAGATCAGCAGCGTGCCGCGCTCACGCGCCCACTCGACCGTCTTGCGCAGGTGCTCGACCGGGAGCACCCGGCCGCTCGGGTTGGAGGGCGAGTTGATCCACAGGATCTTCGGCGCCTTCGGGCCCAACGCGACCAGCGAGTCGGTGGCGACGGTGTCGGCGCCGACGAGAGCCGCGGAGACCTCGTACGTCGGGTAGGCGAGCTCCGGGTAGGCGACCAGGTCACCCTGGCCGACGCCGAGGTGAAGCGGCAGCGATCCGATCAGCTCCTTGGAGCCGATCACCGGCAGCACGTTGTCCAGCCCGAGGCCGTCGACCCCGTGGTTGCGCGCGAGCCAGTCGATCGCGGCCTGACGTACCGCGGGTGTGCCGATCGTGGTCGGGTAGCCCGGGGAGTCGGCGGCAGCACGGAGCGCGTTCTGCACCACCGCGGGGGTCGAGTCGACCGGAGTCCCGACCGAGAGGTCGACCAGCCCGTCAGGGTGCGCGGACGCCTTCTCCTTGAAGGGAGCGAGCTTGTCCCAGGGGAAGTCGGGCAGCCGCTGCGAGACTGGGATCGAGGCCGGCATCATTCCTGGTTCTGCGGGGGCAGCGCGGCGACGAACGGGTGGTCCTTGTCGATCTCACCCATGCGGGCAGCACCACCGGGCGAACCGAGGTCGTCGAAGAACTTGACGTTGGCGTCGTAGTACTCCTTCCACTCCTCCGGGGTGTCGTCCTCGTAGAAGATCGCCTCGGGCGGGCACACCGGCTCGCAGGCGCCGCAGTCGACACACTCGTCGGGGTGGATGTAGAGCATCCGCTTGCCTTCGTAGATGCAGTCCACCGGACATTCGTCGACGCAAGCCTTGTCCTTCACGTCAACACAGGGCTGGGCGATGACGTACGTCATTCGGGGCTCCTCCAAGCGGGGTATCACGAAAGTCAGAGGGGCACGACTGGCCCTTCAGGGAACAGCCTAGTATCCCCACGTGCCTGCTCATCTCCTGGGACCACATGTCGTCGGCAAGCGGATCGTCATCCGCCGCCTCGTGCCCGGCGAGACCGGCCCCACCGGCGGCCCCGCCTTCACCGACATCCTCGGAGTCTGTACGTCCTGGGCCGACGGCGTCGCGGTCATCGAGCGTGAGTCCGGGGAGCAGGTGAGCGTGCCCGTCGCCGAGATCGTCTCCGGCAAACCGGTGCCGCCACGGCCGAACGTACGCCTCCGGATCGGGGTGCGCGAGGCCGAGCTGCTCAGCGCCGCGATCTTCCCCGGCACCACCTCCGAGCCGTTGGGCGAGTGGGTGCTCTTCGACCACGAGGTCTCGGTCCGCCGGCGCCCCAACTCGGCGCTGGCGATCGGCGACCCCGGCATCGGGCTGGATGCGGCCATCGACCGGGTCGAGAGCTACTACCGGAGCCGCCACAAGCGCCCGCGCGTGAAGATCGAGGTCGGCTCCGCGGTCGAGGAGGCTGTGGTCGCGCGCGGCTGGGTCGAGGACGTGACCGTCGGGTTCCAGCTCGCCGGGCTCGCCGCCACCCGCCGCATCCTGCCTCCGCCCGTCGAGGACGCCCGCGTCGAGGTCCAGGCGAACGACGCACAGGTGCTGATCACCCTCGGCGACACCGCCCGGATCATGGGCACGATGGAACGCGACTGGCTGGCCATCCACGACCTCGAGGTCGCCGAGCCACACCGCCGCCAGGGCCTCGCCTCGAAGGCTCTCGCCACCCTGCTCGAGTGGGGCGCCGAACGCGGTGCCCGCGCCGCCTGGCTCCACGTCGAGACCACCAACGCCCCCGGCCTCGCCCTCTACGAGGGGCTCGGCTTCACCGAGCACCACCGCTCCCGCTACTACGCCTCGCCCACCCCGTAGAGATTCAGCCCGCCAGCAGGTCCCACAGGTTGCCGAACGGGTCCCGGAAGACCTGGAGGGTGCCGTAGGGCTCCTCGCGCACCGGCCCGACGAGCTCGATCCCGGCGGCGACCAGCTTCTCGTACGCGATCCTGAAATCGTCCACCCGCAGGAAGAACGTGACCCGGCCGCCGGTCTGGTCACCGACCCTCGCGGCCTGCGCGGGGCCGTCAGCCCGGGCGAGCAGGAAGCCGGTGCCACCGCCGGGCGGGCGTACGACCACCCATCGCTTCGGGCGGCCGTCGTTCGTGGTGGACGGTGCGTCCTCGGTGACCTCGAAGCCGAGGACGTCGCGGAAGAACTCAATCGCCTCGTCGTAGTCGGGAACGACGATCGTGACCAGGTCCAGGTGCATGGGTGAACGGTAGGCGAGGTCAGCAGGTCTTCAGGTCCGGGGAGGCGGGGCCTTCGTGGGTGAGCGCGTCGAGGGTGAGGGCGATGGCGGAGGCGCTCATCGGGATGAGCAGGTGGTCGGAGAGGTCGAGGGCGCAGGCGTCCTGGATGCGTACGTTGGTGGTGTTCGGGCCCTCCGCGAGGAAACCGGAGGTGTGGGGCACGACCACCTCGTCGGTGGCGGTGACGATCTGGGTGTAGGAGATGTCGCCCGGGGTCTCGTCGCCGGCGTTCAGGTCGGCGAGGAACTGCGAGCCGGCGGCCTGCTGGGCACACGACTGGCACAGACCGGTGGCTCCGAGCGCGGTCCCGTCCAAGACGATGGTCGTGCCGTGGTTGGAGGGAGCGAGGCCGACGAGGTCCTCGACGTAGGCAGCTCCACCGAGGTTCTTGATGTAGTAGCGCGGCATCATGCCGCCCTGGGAGTGACCGACGAGGGACACCTTGTCGGCGTCGGTGACCTCGCGTACGCGCTCGATGAACTCACCCAGGTGAGCCGCCGAGTCCCGGATGTCGCCAGTCGCGCGGTTGCCGTAGTCGAGCGAGTAGACGCAGAACCCTGCCCGCTTCATGGCCAGCGAGATCGGATCCAGCAGCGAGCGGCGGTCGCCGAAGGTGCCGTGCACGAGGATCACCGGCGTCGGGCGGGCTGCCGACGGCGCGCACGCCCAGTCGTTGGACCCGGCGGGGTCGCCGTAGGGCGAGCCCGGAAGCGGGATCCCGGTCCGGCTCGGCCCCGCCGCAGCGGGGGCAGAGACCGGTGCCAGGACGAGTGCGACAGCAGCGAGAAGACTCAGCAGAAACGGGCGCATGACCGCTTCAACGAGCAGCTGTGATCCGCGTCACGGTCAACAACGCCGAGTCGGCGCGTCATGACGCGCCGACTCGGCGTTGGTTGTGGTCAGAACCGGCCGACTCGGGTCAGTTGGGGTCGGCGGGCGGCGGCGGCTTCTCCGACTCGTCGGTGCACTCGACCTCGTCCTGCGGGATGTAGGTGGTCTTGAAGGTCTCGGTGTCGACCTTCGAGCCCGAACCCGCGTTGTAGAAGTCGCGCCAGACGTTGATCGAGAAGCCCTGGGCGCCGACGGTGTTCTCGCAGTTGCCGTCGGTGATCTTCTGCTTGCCCGGCGACTTGAAGTCGTAGCGCTCGCCGGTGCGGGTCTTGATGTCCCAGATCTTGGTGGACCACATCTCCACGGTCACCGCGCCCTGGCTGCTGCCGCTGGCGGGGTTGACCCAGGAGCGGATCAGGACGCCGTACTTGGTGTTGTTCTTGAACTTGAGGTCCAGCGAGGGCCAGGCGACGGTCGCCTCACGGCCGATCGGGTAGCGGTCGATGTAGAGCGAGTGGGCCTTGTGCTCGACGTCCTGGAGACCGGCGAAGAACATCGCGTTGAACGTGGTCGTCGCCATCTGCGAGACACCGCCGCCGTAGTCCTCGCGGAAGACACCGTTCTGGATCATCCAGCCCTTGGTGAACCCGTTGGCGGCCGTACGCTCCCCGACGATGCCATTCATCGAGAAGGTGTCCCCCGGCGCGAGCACGGTGCCGTTGACCAGCTCGGCGGCGCGGCCGATGTTGACGTTGCGGTATTCGGCGTAGGGGAAGTTGGTGGTGAAGGTCGAGACCTTCTCCTTCACGCCCCAGGCCTTGGCTTCCTCGGTGGTGACCTTCGGCTTGGCGACCTTCGACTTCACCTCGACGGTGCGCTCGCCCTTCGGCGCCGTGACGACGTCGAGGAAGACCGCCTCCAGGTCCTTCTGGTTGAAGGTGACACCCGGCTTGGCGGGGATGACCTTCGGAGTGCCGTTGACCATCTTGATGGTCGCGTCGACCGGCTTCGCGGCGTCGTCGGCGAGGGCCTTCTTGAGCACCTTCTTGAGCTTGCTGGGCGCGACCGAGGCCTGCAGCTCGCCGTCCTTCGGGTCGAACCGGATCGCGTCGCCGAACTCCTTCGGGGACAGCTCCACCGGGGTCTTCTCGAACTTCAGCGTGATCGGCCCGGAGACCGCCGGCGTGGCGACCTTGTCGACCGCCTCCTGGACGTCGGCCTCGTCGACGTCGGGGGTGAGCTCCGCTAGAGGTACGTCGGCCTTGCGGTCGCCCTCGACGAGGAGCTGACCGGCGAGCGCGGTCCGGAGGGCCTCGTCGCTGACGCCCTCACCGGCGACCGGCTGGGTGGTCTTGATCTTGCCCTTCTTGATGACGACGTCGCCGTCCTTGAAGGGGGTGCCGGCGCGCTTGTTCACCTTGGCGGCGACCTTGGCGATCAGCTTGTCGTCGGCCTTGACGACGGGCTCGATCTCGGCGCCGCCGGTGAAGTGCTTCCACAGCTTGACCGGGCTCCAGCTGCGTACGGCGTTGGCCTTCTCGATCGTCGCCTCGGCGTCGAAGCTCAGGCCCGCGTCGGCCGGGTTGACCTCGGTCGTGCTGTCGCCGGCGGTCACGTTGATCGGCTGGCTGTGGGCGGGAGCGAACTTCTGGTCCAGCAGCGGCGTCGCCGCGGCGGCCGTCATGCCGCCGATGTCCACGCCCGCGACCGTGGTGCCTTCGGGGATCTTCTCCCCCGCCACGGCGTACGCAGCAGCCCAGCCGACGAAGGCCAGGACGGCGATGCCGCCCGCGATCGCGGCGGCGACCTTGGTGCCGGTGCCGAGCGGCTTGCTCTCGGCCGCGACCGGCTGGGCGTAGTCGGGCTGCTCGAAGGCGGAGTGGTCGTAACCGGAGTGGTCGAAGCCGGACTGGTCGAAGCCGGGCTGGTCGGCGGGGACCGGCTCGTTCACGACGAACGGCCCGACGCCCATGACGGTCGCCTCGAGCGGCTCGTCATCGAAGTCGGGAGCGTTCTGGGCCTGGTTGTCGAGCGCGATCTCGGTGGCCGCGTCGCTGGCCAGCTCGGGGGCGGCGTCGACCGCGTCCGGCTCCGGGGCGAACTTCCGGTTCTTCGAGACGAACAGGAAGTTGTCCTCCTCCGGCAGCTCGGCGCGCTTCGGCAGCTCCGAGCGCAGCATCGTGCTGCGCAGCAGGGTCTCCTCGGCCGCATCCTCGTCGAAGTCGCCGGCGGGGACCACTCGGGTCGCGCCCTCGGGCTCATCATCGGCGTCGTTCGGAACCGGCTTGGCACCCGTGGACTCGGCAACACGGGCGTCGATCTCGATCTGAGGGATCATGATCGTCTCGATGGCAGCATCGTCCGCGCCAGCTTGGCTGGCGTTGGACCCGGCCGCGTCAGTTTGCTTCGCGGGCTCGGGGGCCTTGGAGGCCTCGGGCTCATTGGACATGCGGGAGAGCCTAGGACCTATACCCCCCTAGGCCGAACCCGTAGCCCATCTTGGGACGTTCGTCACTTCCCGGGGAGGTCCTGATCCGCCCGGGAAGCGACCCTCGACACGGTCGCGGTGGCCACCACGATCATCAGCACGGCCCAGAAGATCATCAGGTACCCCGCCACGTCGCCCGCGACGGCATACCCGCCCGTCGGCCTCGGCGTCGCGGCCAGTGCGACCACGATCGCCCAGGCCGCGGCGTACGCGATCCTCGAGACTCCGCGCGGCAGCACGAGCAGCATCGCCGAGGACGCGGCCAACGCGAGCGGCAGACCCCACCACCAGGGATGAACTGCGACCGCCGCGACCCCGACGACGAGACCGAGGAGAAGACCGGCCCCACAACGAGCCAGGCCGCCGCCGAGCAGCCTCACAACCCGGCGAAGAGGTCAGTCAGGCTGGTCCCGTCGACGGTCCCTTCGACAGTCCCTTCGACGGCTCCCTTGGCGATCCGGAAGTGCTCCTGGGACCACGCGGTCGTACCGAGGCTGTTGGTCATCGCGAACATGCCCTGCTCCATGTCCATCTGGGTGGGGTAGGCGCGCATCGCGGCGACCTTCTGATCGGCGTAGGCGGTGCCGTCGATCGCGGCGGCGATGTCGACGTCGGGAGTGGCCATCGGCAGCGGACCCTCCGGGTCCATCCCGCCGAGCGCGTCCTCGTCGCCGGCCGCGCGGGCCGCCCGCAGCCCCTCGCGGATCCAGCTCTCCGCGATCGCGGTCCAGAAGATCCGGTCGATCTCGTGGGCCTCGCCGAGCTCCTTCTTGTAGGTCGGCACGGCGGCGAGATGGGCGGCGTACGTCGCGACCCGGTGAGCCTGGATGTGGTCGGGGTGGCCGTAGTTGCCGAACTCGTCGTAGGTGACCAGAACCTGCGGGCGCACCTCGCGGATGATCGTGACGAGGTGGTCGGCGGCCTCGTTGAGGTCGGCGTACCAGAAGGCGTTCTCGCGCGCGTCGGGGTCGGGGAGCGCGTGTGTGCGGCCCTCGCTCCAGGTCATCCCGGAGTCACGGTAGTTGCCGAATCCGCCCAGCCAGCGGTGGTCGACCTGGCTGCCGTCGGGTGCCTTCAGGGCCGCCATCGCGTCGTCGATCTCGCCTCGGCGGTGCTCGCCCAGGGCGTCGTCCTGGTCGGCGGCGAGATGGGCGAGGCCGGGGACCAGGATCTCGCCCATCTCCCCGGCCGTGCAGGTCACCAGGGTGACGCGGGCGCCCTCGGCGAGATATCTCGCCATCGTCGCCCCCGTCGCGATCGTCTCGTCGTCGGGGTGGGCGTGGACGAGCAGCAGGCTCTTCTGTGAAGTCACGTTATCGATCCTAGGAGTCGCCCAAGTCGGGGCGCTTGATCCGCTTCGGGTTGTCGGGGAGCTCGACGGGTTCGGGGGCGATCGAGTCGTCCGGTGCGTCCTCGGGGATGTCGAGCCAGCCGTCGTACTCGTCGACCAGCAGCTCCAGGACCATCTCCGGGGCGTCCGTCTCGACCGACCACGGGTGGTCCTCGTCGTCGTCCTCGCCCTGGTAGCGCTCCCTGCTGACCCGGGCCGTCCAGCCCTCGCGCTCCAGCGTCGACGCGGCGGTCCGGGCGTACTCCTCCTCGAAGAAGATGCCGCGCAGAGTGGGCCCTTCGGGCACGCCGAGTACGTGGCGGAGCGCATCGAGGAACGGACGGTCGGGCTCGAGCCAATCGATCGAGTCGAGGTCCTCGGCCGCCAGCCAGAGGACCTGGTCGTGCTCGCGCGGTCTCGGCTCTCCCGCGACCACCCGGGCGGTCGCGGCGATCAGCCTGCCGGCGGTCCCGCCGATGGCCGACTCGCCCTCCATCCAGTCGAGCACCTCGATCAGGCAGCCGAGCTCCTCGCCGATCTCGCGGACGAGGGCCGCCTCGGGCGTCTCCCCCTCCTCGACCTTGCCGCCGGGGAGCTCCCAGCGTCCGGCGGCCTCGGGCGGGGAAGTACGCCTCGCGGCCAGCACCTGCTTGCCGTCGGCGCTGAGGATCGCCGCGGCCACTACGGTCTTGGGGCTGTTCACGTGTGAGATTGTTCCCTAGACACCCGGAAAGTGGTGTCTCTTGGGTACGCTCCAACGCCGTGCCCCGCTGTCTTCTGCTCATCGCCTGCCTGCCCCCGTCCGGGGCCCGATCATGAGCGATCAGCAGTGGCCCCCGCGGCGCCCCGGCGAGCCTCGCCCGCCCTACCGGGGACAGGAGCCCTTCCCCGGCCCGCGGCAGCCCCAACGGCCACCGGCCCAGCCGGGCCGACCTCAGCAGCCGCAGCACCCGGGGCAGCAGCCCCACCCCAGCCAGCAGCGGCCCCATCCGGGGCAGCACCAGCCCTACCCCGGCGGGCAGCGCTACTCAGACCAGCGGCCGTACCCGCCTCAGCAGCAGCCCTATCCGCCGGCACAGCAGCCTTATCCGCCTGAGCAGGATCCCTACGGCCAGCAGCCCTATCCGGATCAGCCCTACCCCGAGCAGCCCTACCCCGAGCAGCCCTACGGGCAGCAGCCGCCCCCGGGGTACCCGCAGGGTTTCGGTCCCGGCCGGTTCGGGCCCGAGCCGCCGAAGAAGCGGCGGTGGCCGAAGGTGGTCGTGGGCCTGCTGGTGCTCGCGCTGGTCGGGGTCGGCGGCTACGGGGCGTACGACTTCTACGACCAGATGCAGAAGTGGGAGCAGACCACGACCGACGACCTGAACGGCGTCGGCAACGACCTGTCGGTGGCCGTGGCGTCGCTGCGCAGCGTCGGCTGGGAGGTCACCGCCGCGGACATCGGGACCTGGCTGGAGCAGCCGGGCGCCTACGGCGACGGCCTGAGGCTGCGTACGCTGCAGGCCGATCCTGCCGGCACAGACGGCAACAGCTTCTCGGTGGCCGGCTATCGGACCTGGCAGGACACCTACGCAAAGCGCGACCACACCACAGTCGTGTGCGCGAACATCACCCTCGCTACCGGGACCCAGAAGCCGTTGAGCGAGTCGATCACGACCTGCCCCGAGGACGTCCCGAAGACGGCCCCGGACGCGGGTCAGACCGACGCCGACGCGAACGCGGGCGGGGTCACCGGTCATCTCGCCGACCTGGCCGTGGAGGCCTCCGAGCAGCGCGCCGCCGGCGCAGCCGAGGGCAAGCTCCTCGAGGTCGCGGCACCAACGAGGCCGGTCGGCAACGTACGCGCCGACTCGACCGCGCTCGTGTGCTCGCCGGGGACGAAGGACCTCGGCGAGGGCGAAGGGTATGACAAGGGCAAGCTGATCCCGGTGCGGCTCTGCGCGGTCGAAGGACTGCCCAACACGGGCACCGAGAGCACCAAGGGCGACCCCTACTACATCGACGGCGCCGAAGGCCTGACCGTCGTCAACGCACGCATCTCCGGGGCCGCGGCGGCGCTGGTCAAGAAGGCCTCGAAGCAGGGGGTCGACCTGGTCGCGGGCAGCTCGTTCCGGACGATGAAGAAGCAGAAGGCGCTGTGCCAGGAGGACGCCACCGGCGGCTGCCCGACCGGTGATTACACGCTCACCGCGCAGCCCGGCCACTCGTCCCACCAGCTCGGCATCGCCATCGACTTCGAACAGCCCAGCGCGACCGGCGGCAAGACCTGCGCGACGCGGGCCTCGGAGCCGGCCAGCGCGGTGTGGAGGTTCCTGAACAAGACGGCGCTGAGCGTCGGGCTGAAGCAGTACTCGGCCGAGGCCTGGCACTGGGACGCGTACGGCGGGAAGGACCGCTGCGCTCCGATGTGACCGCCCGGACTGACGCGTCAGGCGCGCGGCAGCCGAGCCAGCTGACGCGCCTGCGCGACCAGCTTGCCCTCGGAGTCCCAGACCTCGCAGTCCTCCTCGAACATGCCGCCCGAGAGGTTGCGGGAGAAGTGGGTGACCTTGAGCCAGCCCGGCGCCGGCTTGTGGCGGATGTGGCAGGTGAGCTCGAGAGTCGGCGCCCAGCCTGGCAGCTCGAGCCCGAAGGTGACCGGCGGGAGCGCGTCGAGCACCTGCAGCAGCGAGATCGGGTCGGGCTCGCGCTCGTGGTGACGGAACCAGCCGGTGAAGACGGCCTCGCCGGTCGGCGCGGCGCCGCCCCAGACGAACTGCTCCTTCGGCACGCAGAGCTCGTAGCGGTCCAGCATCGGCACGAACTTCTTCATCTCCTCGGGCGCCGTGGTCGAGGAGAGGCACTCATCGAGCGGCGGCAGCTCCGGCTCGGTCGCGGTGACCCGCTCGAAGCCGCTGCTCTTGGCGTGGAGACCGTCGAGGTCCGCGTACGTCGCGGTGGTGGTGATCCGCAGCTCCTCGCCCTGCCACAGCTCGGCGGTCGCGATGGCCAGCGAGCCCTTGTCGCGCTTGGTCTCGACGCGGACCTCCGCCGGCCCGGGGGTGCTCGCGCCGGCGTAGAACGCGCTCAGCACGACCGGGTCCGGGTGGTTCGGCAGGTGAGCTCGCAGGGCGTTGGCGATGACCGCGAGCAGGTAGCCGCCGTTCACACCACCGCCGACCACCCAGCCGGGGGCGAGGTCGGCCGCGTACGTCTTCTGGTCGGTCCTGCGGACCGCGATGTCACGGTCGAACTCAGCCTGTTCGCTATTACCCATGGGTAATAATCTAGATCGGGACCCGATGTGGTGGACGATGGGGGCATGACCGAGACGCCATCGAAGGAGGACCCGCGGCACCCGCACTGGGTCTACGACCACGGCTCCGAGCCGGACCCGCGGTTCACGCTGGCCAACGAGCGCACCTTCCTGGCCTGGGCACGCACGGTGCTCGGCCTGCTCGCCGGTGCGGTCGCGCTGCACTCGTTCCAGGTGCCCACCGCGGAGGGCGTACGCATCGGGGTGGTCGCCATGCTGGTGCTCACCGCGATCCTGTGCACGGTCCTCGCGATGGTCCGTTGGGCACGGGTCGAGCGCGCGATGCGGGAGCGGCGACCGCTGCCGGCCTTCTCCACCGGGTTCATCCTCGCCGGGGCGCTGCTGCTCATCGCGGTGCTCCTCGGCGTCGCGCTCGTCTTCTGAACCATCGGCTGATCCGCGCGTCACGAACGTGAAACATCCGTTCCATACGGTTTCGGCCATGACTGCCCCCACCGTGACGGCACTGCAGCCGGGAACCGGACCGATCAGCTCCTCGACCTACCTCCCTGCCGAGGTCGACAACGTGCTGTGGGGGCGGCTGCCGTGCGCGACGGACTCCCCCGTGCTGAGCATCGCGCCGGGGACCTCGGTGACCGTGGACACGATCTCCCACGAGGGCATCCTCGAGGACCAGGGGCGGGACCCGGAGAGGTTCTTCTCGGCCCACGGCGTCTCGGAAGTCCTCTCCGACGCCGTCGCTCTCGCGGCGTCGGGCTATGAGCGGACCTTCGGCGTCGACGGTCCGCACGTGGTCTCGCGGCCGATCGAGGTCGAAGGTGCCGAGGTGGGAGACCTGCTCGCGATCACGGTGCTGGAGACGCTGCCGCGGGTGCCCTACGGCGTGGTGTCGAACCGGCACGGGCGCGGCGCGCTGCCGGACGAGTTCCCGCGTGGCGACTCGCCGGTGCACAGCGTCTTCACCCCCGTCGTCGACGGACGTGGGGTGATCGGGCCGGCGTCGTTCGCCCTCGACCCGTTCCTCGGGATCATGGGGGTCGCCGTGCCGGGGTCTGAGCGGCCACACTCGGTCCCGCCCGGGTCGCACGGCGGCAACATCGACATCCGGCTCCTCACGGCCGGGGCGACCCTCTACCTGCCCGTCCAGGTCGCCGGGGCGCTGGCCTACGTCGGCGACCCGCACTTCGCGCAGGGTGACGGCGAGGTCTCGCTGACCGCCTTGGAGGCCTCGCTCCGGGCGACGCTCCGTTTCGACGTGGTCGCTCGCGAGGAGGCCGCCACGCGGTTCGGCGAGCTCGCCGGGCCGTTGGCGGAGACCTCGGAATTTCTGATCCCCACCGGGCTCGACGAGTCCCTCGACGTGGCCACGCAGAACTGCGTCCGGGCCGCGATCGCCCTGCTCAGCGCGCGCTTCGGGATGGAGCCGGAGGCTGCGTACGCCTATCTCTCGGCGGCCACCGACTTCCGGATCTCTCAGGTCGTCGACGTCGTCAAAGGCGTACACGCCACGATCCGCAAGGCAGACTTCGCCCTATGACCCCTCGACATGCCGGCGCCCAGCTCAAACCGGTCCCGCACGGGCTGCTGCAGGCCTTCCGGGCGTACGAGAGCGCGCTGATGTCCGACGACGTCGCCGCTCTGGACGCGCTCTTCGCCGACTCACCGACCACCCTGCGCGGTGATGCCGCCGGACTGCTCGTCGGGCACGAGCAGATCTCCGCCTTTCGCGGGTCGCGCGGCGGCGCGCCGAAGCGGCGCATCGTGCAGACCCATGTGCAGGTGATCGACGACGACCATGCGCTGATCGTGGCCGTCACGGAGCTCGACCGCGGCGGGCGCGGTCTGCAGACGCAGCTGTGGGCGCGGGACCCGGTGCGGATCGAGTACGGCGGCTGGCAGGTCACCGCGGCCCATGTCTCGGCGCCCGCGCCGGCCTTCGACACCCGGATCTGGCGGGTCGTCGGGGACCCGCTGGTCTCCTCGCACACCGCCGACGGCGCCCTTTCGGGCGAGACCGTCGCGGTCAAGGACCTCTTCGCGGTCGCGGGCTTCGCGGTCGGCGCCGGGAGCCCGGCATGGCTGGAGCAGGCGCCGGTGGAACCGTCGCATGCCGCCGCCGTCGCCGCGCTGCTCGACGCCGGAGCGTCGGTACGCGGGATCGCGCGCACCGAGGAGTTCGCCTACTCGCTGTCGGGGCTCAACGCCCACTACGGGGCGCCGCCGAACCCGAAGGCTCCCGGGCGGATCCCCGGCGGCTCGTCATCTGGCTCGGCGACCGCGGTCGCCCTCGGCCAGGCCTCGATCGGCCTCGGCACCGACACCGGCGGCTCGATCCGGGTCCCGTCCGCCTACCAGGGCCTCTACGGGATCCGTACGTCGCACGGGGCCGTCTCGCGCGAGGGCCTGCTCCCGCTCGCCAAGGCCTTCGACACCGTCGGGTGGATGACGCGTTCGGCGTTCCTGCTGCAGGCGGTGGGTGACGTACTGCTGCCGGACGCTCCGGCGTCATCATCCGTCTCGCTGGACGAGGTCCACCTGGTGCCGTCGCTGGTCGGGCTCGCCGCGGAGGACGTCGCCACCGCGGTGAACGAGGCGCTGCCCGAAGCCAAGCCGCTGGCCTGGGAGGCGGCAAGGCTGGACGAGTGGCGCCAGGCCTTCGTCATCGGACAGGCCCACCAGGCGTGGCAGGCCCACGGGGCCTGGCTCGAGACCCGGCTCGACACGATCGGCGAGGCGGTGCGCGGGCGGTTCGAGATGGCCCGGTCGGTGACCCGCGAGCAGGCCGCCGAGGCGCGTGAAGTGCTCGCGCAGGCGCGTACGGAGATCCTCGACGTCGTCGGCGACCGCATCCTCGCCTACCCCAGCGCCTCGTCGGTGGCGCCGACGGCGGCCGACGCTGCCGGGGTGCGCGACGACACCATGCGCCTCACCTGCATCGCCGGTATCGCCGGCCTCCCCGCCGTCTCGATCCCCGTCCGCACCCCTGGCAATCTCCCGGCGGGCCTCTGCCTGGTCGCCGCACCCGGCCGCGACCGCGACCTCCTAGCCCTGGCCCAGAGCCTCGCGGGGTAGCGGCCAGGGCGTTACACAAAGGCAACCTGCGTTGCGGACGCCGAAACGATCGTTTCATAGGCTGCAGTGGTGACCATGACGCTCGCCGAGTTCGATGCCCTGCCCGCCGACGCGGCGGAGAGCGTCGTCGCACCCTGTGTCGCGATCCCCTCGTGGGCGGCCGGGCTGGTCGCGGGGCGGCCCTATACGGACCTACCGGACCTGCTCGCCGCCGCCAGGCAGCTGGCCGCGGCCTGGACGGACGAGGAGGTCGAGGCAGCCCTGGCCGACCACCCCAGGATCGGGGAACGGCACACTGGGGACGGCGACAGCGCGGCACTCTCCGCCCGTGAGCAAGCCGGGGTCGACCCTGCCGACGCCGAGGTGCAGGCGCGGCTGAGGGCGGGGAACGCGGCCTACGAGGAGCGGTTCGGGCGGATCTACCTGGTGCGGGCGGCGGGGCGCAGCGCCGAGGAGATGCTCGCGCTCCTCGAGGACCGGCTGGAGAACGACCCGGCTACCGAAATCACGGTGACCAAGGGCCAGCTCGCCGAGATCGCGTTGCTCCGGCTGCGAGGCTTGCTGGCATGACAGGTTTTGGTATGACCACCGTCTCCACGCACGTCCTCGATGCCGCCCTCGGCCGGCCTGCCGCCGGGCTCGCGCTCTACCTCACCCTTCCCGACGACAGCGCGCGCACCGCGACCACCGACGCCGACGGGCGGGTGCGGTTCGACGGCGAGGTGCCGCCCGGGCCGCACTTGCTGACCTTCGCGACCGGCCCCTGGTTCGCCGAGCAGGATCGCGAGACCTTCTTCCCCGAGGTGACCATCGGGTTCACCGTCACCGCCGGCGAGCACCACCACGTCGCCCTCCTGCTCAGCCCGTTCTCCTACACGACCTATCGAGGAAGCTGATGTCGATCACTCTTGGCCCCAACCAGCACGGCAAGGCGGAGGTACGCCTGGTCAAGGTCGACAGGGAAGGCGCACGGCACACGATCCACGACCTGAACGTGTCCACCCAGCTCAGGGGCGACTTCGCAACGGCCTTCACCGAGGGTGACAACGTGCACGTGCACGCCACCGACACCCAGAAGAACGTGGTCTACGCGAAGGCCAAGGAGCTCGGCATCACCTCGCCGGAGGCGTTCCTGCTCGACCTCAGCGCCTACTGGGCCGAGCAGCCGTGGGTGACCGGGTCGGTGATGAAGGCGGAGTCCTACTCCTGGGACCGGATCCCGGCGAACGAATTTTCGTTCGCCCGGCGCGGTCAGGAGACGCGTACGGCTGTGGTCAACAGCTATGGCGAGCGAAGGTTCGTTCTGTCGGGCCTGACTGACCTGGTGGTGCTCAAGTCGACCGGGTCGGAGTTCCACGGCTTCCCGCGCGACCGCTACACCACCCTCGCCGAGACGACCGACCGGATCCTGGCGACCGAGGTCACCGCGTGGTGGCGGTGGGAGAGCCAACCGGAGGACTGGAACGAGGCCTACGACCGGATCCGCGCGCTCATGCTCGACACCTTCGCGGAGGTGCACTCGCTCGCGCTGCAGCAGACCATCTACGAGATGGGCAGGGCCGTGATGGAGGCCTTCGAGGGGATCGCGGAGTTCAAGATCTCCTGCCCCAACAAGCACCACTTCCTCGTCGACCTCTCCCCGTTCGACCTCGAGAATCAGAACGAGGTCTTCTTCGCCGCCGACCGCCCGTACGGGCTCATCGAGGCGACCCTGCAGCGCGACGGATCGACCGAGCCGGACGCCTGGGCCTCAGTACCTGGGTTCGCGTGACCCGCATGACCGTGAGCACAGCTCGGGTGGACCAGCGGATCGACCGGCGGATCGCCGCGAACTACCAGACGCTCTCGCCCCAGGAGCGCAAGGCGGCCGACACGCTGCTCGAGCATCTCGACGACCTGGCGACCTACCGCGCGGCCGAGCTGGCCTCGCTCGCGGAGGTGTCCAAGGCGACGATGAGCCGGCTCTTCCGGTCGCTGGGATTCGACGGCTTCGACGAGGTACGCGATCACCTGCGTGGGCTGCGTACGGCCGGCGAGCCGCGACGGGTCGAGGGCGCTCCGGACCTGAGCGCCCACGCAGAGGGCGAGGCGGCCGCGATCGCGCGGGTCGTGGAGCAGGCCGGCATCGCCGAGGCGATCGAGGCCATCGCCGGCGCGAGCGACGTGATGGTCACGGGCTGGCGCAACTCCTACCCGGTCGCGCTCCATCTGCGCCAGCAGCTCACCCAGACCCGCGAGCGGGTCACGCTCGCGCCCGCTCCGGGCCAGGTCATCGGCGAGGAGCTGGCCGAGCTCGGTGAGGGCTCGGTGGTGGTCGCGGTCGGGCTGCGGCGCCGGCCGCCAGGCTTCGGCGAGTTCGTCGACGCCGCCGCGTCCTCCGGGAGCACCGTGATCGTGATCGCCGACCCGACCGGAACGGTCCACCTCGGCCGTGCCGACATCGCGCTGGAGTGCCCTGTCCAGGGCGCTCTCGCCTTCGACTCCCTGGCCGCGCCGATGTCGCTGGCGAGCGTGCTCGCCGACGGCGTACTCCACGAGCGGGGACGGGCCGGACGCGACCGCGTATCGACCATCAGCGCCACCTACGACCGGCTCCACGAGGTCGAGTGATGCCTGGGAGCAGAATGGCAGTAGGACATCGATCCGGGGGGATCTTATGAGCGACACCATGTGGTTGGAGCAGGCGATCGCACTCGCCGTGCGCAACGTCAACAACGGCGGTGGCCCGTTCGGGGCAATCATCCTTCGCGAGGGCATCCTGCTCGGCACGGGCCAGAACCGGGTCACCCGCGACCTGGACCCGAGCGCTCACGCCGAGATCGTCGCGATCCGGGCCGCCTGCAAGGAGGCCGACAGCTTCTCGCTGGCCGGCTGCACCCTCTACACCTCGTGCGAGCCCTGCCCGATGTGCCTGGCGACCGCGCTGTGGGCGCGTCTGGACCGCGTCGTCTACGCGGCCGACCGGGACGACGCGGCCAAGGGCGGGTTCGACGACCGCGCCTTCTACGACCTGTTCGGGACCGGCCGCGCCAACGAGCACCACGACTGGCCGACCCGCGTCGACGAGCTGCGGATCCCGCAGGCGTACGACCCGTTCGACGCCTGGCTCGCGAAGCAGGACCGCACGGACTACTGACCTGCCGAGGCGTCACCCCCGTCGGCCGAGGCGTCACGTACGTCGGCCAAGTTGGCATCAGATTGCCCACTCAGCCGACGGGAGTGACGCTTCGCGCGACGTACGTGACGCCTCGGCGCTACCGGGTCGTCATCCCCATCCGCTCCAGCGCGACCGACTCCAGGAGCTGGACGAGGTTGTAGAGCACCAGGGTGACCACGGTGATGATCGCGACGGCTGCCCACAGGTCGTCGAAGCGGGCGGCGGCGGGGAACTTCTGGATGTTGCCGCCGATGCCCTTGCCGGTCGAGAGCCACTCGGCCAGCAGCGCGCCGGTCACGGCGCCGGGCACCGAGACGCGGGCGGCGGCAAAGATCGACGGGAGCGCGCCTGGCAGCGACACCTTCCGGATCGCGGTGAGTCGCGAGCCGCCGTAGACGGCGACCAGGTCCAGCGACTGCGGCGAGGCCTGCGAGAGGCCGAACAGGACCGCGGCCAGCGCCGGGAACAGCACCACGATGATCCCGAGCACCACGACCGATGCTGTCGAGGCGCGGCCGGTGATCAGCATGACCACCGGAGCGATCGCGACCAGGGGTATCGAGCGCAGCAGCAGCGCCAGCGGCATCACGCCGGCCTCGACCGTACGCGACAGGTTGAACAGCACCGCCGCCACCACCGCGAGCGCCATCCCGGCGAGGAAGCCGAGCGCGGCGTCCTTCAGGGTCACCCAGGTCAGCGGGAACAGCTCCGCCCGGTGGGCGGCCGCGTCCGGCCCCGTGAAGAGGTGGTCGAGGACGTCCAGCGGCCCCTTGGCGACGAACTCCGAGACGCTGGAGAACGACACGAACGCCTGCCAGAGCACGACCACGATCGCCAGCGCGGCGACGGTGTGCAGCACCGGCCCCAGGACCGCCCGCGACAGACCCCGCGACAGACCCTTGGCACCCGACCTCATCCGGACCTCCCAGCGACCCACGGCGTCACCAGACGCGAAACCAGCCCCAGCAGCAGGTAGCCGGCCAGAGCGACCAGAGCGCAGACCAGGAAGACGGCCCAGAGCCGCTCCGGGTCGGGCTTGCCCTGCAGGACGATCAGCGTGCGCCCGACGCCACGGTCGGTGGATCCGAGGTACTCGCCGAGCACGGCACCGAGGATCGCGGTCGGCACCGCGATCTGCAGCGCGTTGAGGATCGCCGGCACGGCCGCGACGAGGCGTACCTTCACCAGCTGGGTCCACACCGACCCGCCGTAGACCCGCACCACGTCGAGCGAGGCGCGATCGGCCGACTTGAACCCGAGCACGGCCCCGACGACGGTCGTGAAGAAGACCATCAGCGCGGCCAGGAAGATCGACGTCTTCGACGGGTCACCGGGCTGCTCGGCGCCGCCGAGGACCACGATCGAGATGCCGCCCACGGCGACCACGGGCAGGCAGTACGTCGTCACCGCGATCTGCATGATCATCGGCTCCAGCCACGGCACCAGCAGCACCAGCGAGGCCAGCAGCAGGGCGATCAGGTTGCCCCAGAGGAACCCGATCGATGCCTCCATCAGCGTCTCCCGGAGCACGCCGTCCCAGAACGCCGACGGGCCCGCGGCGGCCATCTCGGATAGGACCGTCCACGGCGGCGGCACCGGCGTGAACCCGGTGCCGGGGTCGGGCGGGAACCCGGCCACGGCCACGACCGCCCACAGCACGAAGAGGGTCACCACGCCGATCAGACCGGCCAACCAGCCACCCAGCTGTTGACTCAGTCGCATCAAGACTCCGCCTCGGCACGCCCGTCATCACCGAAGAGCAGCTCGGAGGCCCGGTCGGCCAGCGCGTGGAACTCCGGCGTACGCATCATCTCGGGCGTACGCGGCCGGGGAAGGTCGACCTCGATGATCTCCTTGATCCGGCCCGGTCGCGGTGACATCACCGCGACCCGGTCGGAGAGGAAGATCGCCTCGTTCACGCCGTGGGTGACCAGCAGCGTGGTCGCCGGCTTCTCGGTCCAGATCCGCAGCAGCTCCAGGTTGAGGTTCTGCCGGGTCATGTCGTCCAGCGCGCCGAACGGCTCGTCGAGCAGGAGCACCGACGGCTTCAGCGCGAGCGCCCGGGCGATCGAGACCCGCTGCCGCATCCCGCCGGAGAGCTGCGCGGGGCGGGCCTTCTCGAAGCCCTCCAGCCCTACGAGCTTGATCAGCTCGCGGATGTAGGACATGTCGGAACGCCGCCCGGCGACCTCGAAGACGAGCTTGATGTTGCCGACCACCGAGCGCCACGGCAGCAGCGCGTGGTCCTGGAACGCGATCCCCAGCTCGGAGTCACGCCGCAGCTCGGCGGGAGCCTTGCCGTCGACGTACGCCTCTCCGCTCGTCGGCGTCTCCAGGCCCGCGAGGATCCGCAGGATCGTCGACTTGCCGCAGCCTGAGGGCCCCAGCAGGGCCAGGAACGAGCCCTGGTCGGTGTGGAGCTCGGTGTCCTTGAGCGCGGTGACGGCCTTCGACCCGGAGCCGAAGACCTTGCTGATTCCGGAGATGTGGATGCCGGTGCCGCCACCGGTCTCCGCCGTGGGAGCACCGGCATCCATGAGCTTGTCCTGAGTCATGACTACTTCAGGTAGTCCTTGAGCTCGGGGTTCTCCTCGTAGATCTCGTCGATGATCGAGGTGTCGAAGAGGTCCTCGACCGAAATCTCCCAGCCGGCGGCGGCGAGCGAGTCGACGGTCTGCTGCTGGAGCTCCTCGGAGATGGTGAAGAGGCCGTTCTCCTCGGTCTCTGGCGTCGAGATCAGCTTCTGCGACTCCTCGAGACCACGCTTGGTCTTGACCGGGTCGAGCTCACCGAAGCTGGCCTCGAGACCGTCGGAGTCGCTGGCCGCCTGGTTGTAGTGGGTGGTGACGACCTTGACCACCTCGTCGCTGGGGTTCTTGAAGGTCTCGGTCCAGCCCTTGATCTCGGCGGTCAGGAGCGCCTTGAGAAGGTCGCGGTTCTCGGCGAGGTACTGGTCGGTGACGGTGTAGGTCTCGGCGACGTACGGCACGCCGTTCTCGGCGTAGGGCAGGTTGGTGACCTCGTGGCCGGCGAGCTCGACGGTGATGGACTCGTTGGTCAGGTAGGCCATGAAGCCGTCGACCTGGCCCTTCATCAGCGGCGTCGGGTCGAACTCGACCGGGACGACGGTGATGTCGTCCTTCTTCTCCTCCAGGCCGTTGGCCGCGAGGATCGCCTTGAAGACGTTGACGTTGGAGTCCTGGACGCCGATCTTCTTGCCCTTGAGGTCGGCCGGCGTCGCGATGTTGCCGCCGTCCTTGAGCGAGAGGATGGTGAACGGGTTCTTCTGGAAGGTGGCGCCGATGATCTTCAGCGGCGCCTCCTGCTCGGCGATCGCGGAGCCGACCGAAGCGGCGTCGTTGATGGCGACCTGGACCTTGCCGGAGAGCAGCTTGGCGACGCCGGTGTCGGGGCCGGAGATGCCGTTGACAGCGTCGAAGCCGGCTTCCTCGTAGTAGCCCTTGTCCTCGGCGTAGAACTCGCCGGCGAACTCTTCGTTCTTGATCCAGGAGTACTGCATCGAGATGGTGCCGAAGCCCTCCTCGCTGCTGCCTTCTTCGGAGTCGGAGCCGCAGGCGGCCAGGGTGGTGGCGGCGACCAGGGTCAGGAGGGCCGCGGCGGCCCGGCGTTGAACTGACTTACGTCGCGAGGTCCGAGAGGCGGGGGTAGACATCGAAACGAGTTCCCTTCGAGGAGTGTCACGCATAGGTTTCGGGGACCGTAGCGAGCGGAGGTTTCAGGGGCTGGCACTGGCGTTTCGGCGTTGTAACGACCCTTTCAAGACGAAACTCTCGAACGGGGCGTACGGTCCCGAGACACGGCGTCCGCTGGACAAGAATGCCGTGGCTGTTGTCTAGTTACCCGACGCGCTCGGACGCGTCGCGTGTGCGGTCTGCCACACCGGATCCGCCGTTATCGGTTCGTGATCGGCTCGAGACCTTTCGGTGACCAAACCGTCAGGTCGTACGCCGCAGCAGCGGTGGGTGCAGGTGCTCGGCGGAGCCCCGGCGGAAGAGCTGAGCCGGCCGGCCACCGTCGCGGGTCGTCGTGGTGCCCGTGGGCTCGAGGAAGGCCTCGGTCTTGGTGACCTTGCGATGGAAGTTGCGGGGGTCGAGGCGCTCGCCCCAGACGATCTCGTAGACCCGGCGCAGCTCGGCGACGGTGAACTCCTCGGCACAGAACGCCGCGCCCAGCGGTGAGTACTCCAGCTTGGAGCGGGCGCGCTCGACGCCGTCACGCAGGATCGCGGCGTGGTCGAAGGCGAGGCCGCCGCCGGCCAGGAGCGAGTCGACCGGCCACCACTGGGCGTCCGCCGCGTCCGAACCCGCAGCGGGCACCGGCAGGTCGGGCGCCAGCGCGAGATAGGCGACGGTCACGACCCGCGTCCGCGGGTCCCGCCCCGGAGAGCCGTACGTCGCCAGCTGCTCGACATGGACGCTGCCCGGCCGGATGCCGGTCTCCTCCGCGAGCTCGCGCGCCGCCGCCTCCTCGAGGCCCTCGTCGTCGAGGACGAACCCGCCCGGAAGCGCCCAGGCGCCGACGAACGGCTCGATGCCGCGGCGTACGACCAGGGCGCAGAGCGCGTCGTCACGAACGGTGAGCACGACGAGATCGACGCTCACGGCGAACTTGGGGCACTCCACGTGGCAGACCCTAGATGATCGAGCGGTGCACCCGGGCGTGCCAGGCGCCGAGGATGGTGGCGAGCCCGATCAGGATGCCGGCGAGCAGCAGGCCGCCGCCGGTGTGCCACAGCAGCATGCCGGCGCCTGCGAAGGCACCGAGCAGGATCAGCAGGACGGTGATCACGCGCCGCGCGGTGCCACCGCCACGGAAGGACGCCTTGCCGGAGCCGATCGGCGAGTCGGCCGCGAGGCCCGTGATCGTGCTGGTGACGACGACGGTGGTCACGTCCTTGACCGCGATGTGGCGAGCGGCCGCGGCCTGGGTGCCCATCGCGACCGCGGCGAGCGTGGTGGTCGTGATCATCACCGCACTCGAGGGCTCGTCGCCGGTGACGAAGAGCAGCCCGGCCAACACCAGCATGACCACTGCGACCAGCGAGAACAGCATGGTCGTACGCGCGCTCCAGGCCTGCTTGTCGGCCTTCAGCACCCGCCCGCCCAGCGCGGCGCCGGCCATGAACCCGACCAGAGCCAGCGCCGGCCCGAGGACCGGCAGGCCGGTGTCGCCGACCAGCGCCATGCCGAGGATGACCACGTTGCCGGTCATGTTGCCGGTGAACACCTTGTCCAGACCGAGGTAGCCGACGGCGTCGTTGATGCCTGTGGTGAAGGTGAGCACGAGCATCAGCCACAGATGCATGCGGTCGGCGGGGATGGTCTTCAGCAGCGAGTTCACCCGCGCATTGTGCCGGACCTCGATCAGCCCTCGGCGATCGCTCCCGCGGCCGCGGCGAGATCGGCCACACCGGCGGCGAGCTCGTCCGGCCGGTCGGTGGCCAGATCCAGGTGGAAGCCGAACAGCGACGAGTCGACGAGCGTGACGATCCGGCCGGCACGCTCGGGCGGCGCGCCACAGGCGGTGATGTAGTCGCGCAGCGCGGCGTACCACAGCTCGTTGGTCTCCCGGACGACCGAGCGATAGGGCTCCATCCCGATCAGCCCGGTCGCGGCCGCCTGCAGGTAGATCTGCAGACAGCTGTGCAGCGGCTCGGTGCGGTAGGCCCGCCACAGCGCATCCACCCCGGCACGTACGTCATCGGCCGGCTCCAGCGCCGCGACCGCCGCGACCGAGAGCTCGTTGGTGCGGGCCACCACCGCGGCGACGAGCTCGTCGCGACCGCCGAAGTGGTAGATCAGCATCCGGTCGCTGGTGCCGATCGCCGCCGCCAGCGGACGCAGGGTCAGCCCGATCAGCCCGCGCTCGAGCACGTGGTCGACCACCTGCCCGAGGAGCTCCTCCTTGCGGTCCATGAAAAGCATTATGCCCAACATGTAGCGACTGCTACATTTGGCATGATGTAGCAGTCGCTACATGCGCCTCAGGAGGACCCGAAGATGTACGCCGCCATTCTGCTCGTCGCCGCCATCGCGATCGAGGTCGTCAGCACCGCGCTGCTCCCGCGCACCGAGGGCTTCCGCAACCTCGGCTGGTCGGTCGCCGTCCTGGCCGGCTACGGCGCCTCGATCTGGCTGCTCTCGGTGGTCGTGGAGCGGATGCCGGTCTCGGTGGCGTACGCCATCTGGTCAGGCCTCGGCACCGCGCTGGTCGCCGGCATCGGCGTGATGTTCCTCGGGGAGCACCTCACCGCCGCCAAGGCCGGCTTCCTGGCGATGATCGTCGTCGGCGTCATCGGGCTGAACCTCTCCGGCGCCCACTGAGCCGATCGGGTCAGACCGCGGCCGCCGCGGCCCTGCCCGCCGTACGTCCTGAGAACAGGCAACCGCCGAGGAACGTGCCCTCGAGCGCGTTGTAGCCCATCATCCCGCCGCCGCCGAAGCCCGCGACCTCGCCGGCCGCGTAGAGCCCGGGAAGCGGGGTGCCGGCGGCGGTCAGGCAGCGGCCGGACAGGTCCGTCTCGAGCCCGCCGAGGGTCTTGCGGGAGAGGATGTGCAGCTTGACCGCGATCAGCGGGCCGGCCTCGGGGTCGAGGATCCGGTGGGGCTTGGCGGTGCGCTGCAGCTTGTCGCCGCGGTAGTGGCGGGCCGCGTACAGCGCGGTGATCTGGGCGTCCTTGGTGAAGTTGTTGGCGATCTCGCGGTCGCGGGCCTCGAGGATCCGGCGCAGCTCGCTCTCGTTGATCTGCGGGCCGGTCGGGTCCTTCTCGGCGAGGCCGTTCATGCCGTGGACCAGCGCGGTGAGGTTCTCGGCGACCACGAAGTCCTCGCCGTGCTCCATGAAGCTCTTCACCGGGCCGGGGCCCTTGCGCGCCCGCTCGGCGAGCAGCTTGAGGTCCTTGCCGGTCAGGTCGGGGTTCTGCTCCGAGCCGGAGAGCGCGAACTCCTTCTTGATGATCTTCTCGGTCAGCACGAACCAGGAGTAGTCGTAGCCGGTCTGGCGCAGGTGCTTGAGCGTGCCGAGGGTGTCGAAGCCGGGGAAGAACGGCGCCGGGAGACGCTTGCCGGTCGCGTCCAGCCACAGCGAGGAGGGGCCGGGCAGGATCCGGATGCCGTGGTTGGCCCAGATCGAGTCCCAGTTGCGGATGCCCTCGACGTAGTGCCACATCCGGTCGTCGTTGATGATCTTGGCGCCGGTGGCTCCGGTGATGGCGAGCATCCGGCCGTCCACGTGCGCCGGGACGCCGGAGACCATCGACTTCGGCGGAGTGCCGAGGCGGGCCGGCCAGTGCTTGCGGACGAGGTCGTGGTCACCGCCGATGCCGCCGGAGGTGACGATCACGGCCTGGCCGCTGAGCTCGAAGTCCTCGACCTCCGTGCGCGAGGAGGCGTGGCCGCGCTCGATGTCGCTGGGTTCGAGCACCTTGCCGCGTACGCCGACGACGGCCCCGTCCTCGACCACGAGATGGTCGACGCGGTGCCGGAAGGCGAAGGTGATCCGGCCGGTGTCGGCGTGGGCGCGCACCCGCCGCTCGAACGGCTCGACCACGCCCGGCCCGGTCCCCCAGGTGATGTGGAAGCGCGGCACGGAGTTGCCGTGGCCGTCGGCGCGGCCGTCGCCACGCTCGGCCCAGCCGACGACCGGGAAGATCCGGTGGCCCATCTGGCGCAGCCAGGACCGCTTCTCGCCCGCCGCGAAGTCGAGGTACGCCTCGGCCCAGCGTCGCGGCCACAGGTCCTCGTCACGGTCGAACTGGGCGGATCCCATCCAGTCCTGGAGCGCCAGCTCGGGTGAGTCCTTGATCCCCATCCGGCGCTGCTCGGGGCTGTCGACGAGGAAGAGCCCGCCGAGGCTCCAGAAGGCCTGACCGCCCAGCGACTGCTCGGGCTCCTGGTCGACCAGGAGAACGCTCTTTCCGGCGTCCGCGACCTCGGCCGCTGCTGCCAGGCCGGCAAGGCCGGCTCCTACCACGATCACGTCGGCGTGCTTCGTCATGTAGGCAGATCCTGCCACCATAACTACCCGCGAGTACATGGAACCTGTCGCCCGACCGTTCCGTCAGGTGGACAGTTGTCGGACTCGCGCCCCGAAGCGACCGCCGATCGGTGTCCGAGCGGATAGATTTTTTGATCGTGATCGACCCCAAGGTGATGGCCAAGAGGCAGCAGAAGTGGGTCCAACGCGGCATCGACCGCACCGAGACCTGGCTGGGCCGTAGTGGCAGCAGACTCGGTCCGCTGATCCCGCACATCGCCACCGCCGGGGTGCTCACCGGGGACGAGGACCACGGTTGGGTCCCTCAGGGCTTGGCGTACTCCCCCGAGGCCGAACTGCTCCTGCAGGGCTACCACGGCGACAAGCTCGGCTCCGCGCTGGCTCTGGTCGACCGGCCGTCGGGCGAGCTCATCAACGCCGTCTATCTTGGCGGGCCGAAGGGCAGCGTCAGCGGCCCGGTCAACGCCGGCGGCGTCGCGGTCATCGGCGACGAGGTCTACGTGTGCCGCGAGGGCAACCCGCCCCGCCTCTACCGCTACTCACTGACCCAGATCGTCCACGCCGAGCCGCTCTCGACCGTCTCGACCGTCTCCCCGCTGGTCGCGCTCGCCGCCGGCTCCTACCTCGCCGCCGCAAAGGACCTGCTCTACGTCGGGTCGCACGCGAACAACCGCCTCTACAAGTACATCCGCAAAGACGACACCTGGCAGATCAAGACCCCGATCGGCGTACGCACCCCCGTCGGCACCCAGGGCGTCGTGGTCCGGGAGGAGGAGTACGTCTTCAGCGTCAACCGCGGCCCGGCCCGACGCAGTCAGCTGGTCGTGCAGGACCGAGTCACGATCCGGCCCCGTGCCGTGCAGTCGCTCCCCAACCTGGCCGAGGGCGTCGCCGAGGTCGGGGACGAGTTCTTCGTGACCTACCAGTCGGGCGCCAGGCTCTACTCCCGCGGCTCCTCCCGAGGCCAGACCTGGCCCTCGGCCCACATGACCTGCACTCCCCTGGCCAAGCTCGGCCTGGAGCCGCGGAAGTCGGCAGACTCCCTCTGATCAGGCCGGCCAGTCGGTGATGTCGGCGTACTCGTCGCCGTGCCGCTTCAGCCACCCCGCGACGTACGGGCAATGCGGAATGATCCGCTTCCCCTTCGCCTTCACGTCGGCCAGCGCGAACGCCACCAGCTTCGAGGCGAGCCCCTGCCCGTTGTAGGCCTCCTTGACCTCGGTGTGCAGGAAGTCCACATGCTCGTCGTCGGGCAGCCGATAGGCCGCCAGCCCCGCAACGGTCTCGCCGTCACGGATCTCGTAGCGATGCCTGGCCGGGTTCTCTACGTACTCGATCTCGCTCACGCCCCTATTCTCACCCACCCGCCGAGGACGTACGCGGGCCGCGGCGCGGGCCGAGCCAGCGGGGCGCGGCGCTCCGGTAGGAGTCGTACGCGTCGCCGAAGCTCCATGAGAGGGCTTGCTCCTCGGCGGGGATCTGGGTGCGGTCGATGACGGCGACGAAGGCCGCGACGGGGACGAGCGGAAGCCAGCCACCGCGGAGAACGGCGTGCGCGGTGAGGAGACCGGCCATGCCGACGTACATCGGGTTGCGGGTGTAGCGGAACGGCCCCTCGGTGACGACCGCGGTCGCACCCTCGGGCTCGAGCGGGTTGAACGTGGTGTCCTTGTGCTTGAACGCCCGCGCGGCTCCGCCCGCGACACAGACCGAGCCGGCCGCGAGGAGACCGGCCGCGACGGACCGCACGACGGTCGGTCGGCGGCCCCGAGCGAGCAGATGCTGGGCGGCCAGGCCCACGGCGACGTAGACGGGCGGCGGCACCTTCGGCATGCCCCACACCGTAGCCCGGCAGCGGAGGTCCGTACCCCTCTTTCTTGGGTAAAGAGAAGTTCAGTGCAAGAGCGCACGGACCAGGCGCTCGGCGACGTCCGGAGCGGGCTCGGTGCGCTCGAGGGAGTGGAGCACGAAGCCACCGACCAGGGCGCTTACGAACTCCTTGACCGGCAGATCGGCGGGCAGCTGGCCGGCCTCGACGGCCGCCTCGATCCGGGTGGAGACGGTGGCGGTGATGCCGAGCGCGTCGTTGAGGCGGGTGCCGATGTCGGGGTTCTCGCAGGCGGCCGCGACGAGCGAGCGGACGAGGCCGTCGTTGCCGGGCTGGGCGACGAGGTCGATGAGGCTCTGCATCCAGGCGATCAGGTCGGCACGGATGTCCCCGGTGTCCGGTACGACCGGGTGGTCGGGCAGCAGCAGGTCCTCGATCAGGGCGTCGGCGACGACCGCGCTCTTCGAGGACCACCAGCGGTAGATCGTCTGCTTGGAGACACCGGCCTCGGCCGCGATTCCCTCGATGGTGAGGTGGTCGTAGCCCTGGGTGGCGAAGAGCCGCCCGGTCGCGTCGAGGACCGCCATGCGAGCCTCCTCGCTGCGTACGGCACCTCTTCGGCGCACTCCTGCTGACGCTGGCATGAACGGCATCCTAAGAGCCCGTGGCATCTCCTGGCCACGGCACAGGTGTGACACATCACTCGCTCAGCAACCCTTGTCCATCGGCGTACAGGTGATTAACTGGACGCACCGTTGCGTATTACCGGAGGGATGCCGTCATGGCGGAGCTGTTGTACCGATTGGGCAAGTCGGCCGCGCGCCGCGCCTGGCTTGTGATCCTTGCCTGGGTGCTGGCGCTGTCCGGCGCCGCCGGGGCGTACGTCGCCTGGTCAGGCGAGCTCACCACCAGCTTCGACATCCCGGGGCTGCCCTCGTCCGAGGTGGTCGACGAGCTCCAGGAGGGGCTGCCCGACCTCGCCGGCGGCTCCGGCACGATCGCCTTCCAGACCGAGGACGGCACCCCGCTCAGCGCGACCCAGAAGCAGGAGATCCGGGCGCTGATCACCAGCGCCGAGGACCTCCCCGACGTCGCCGCGGTCACCGACCCGTTCCAGACCGAGGCCCAGCGCAAGGCGCAGGCCGAGAAGGTCACCGAGGGCCAGGCCCGGCTCGAGGCCGGTCGGACCCAGCTCGACAGCGCCCAGGCCAGGCTCGACAAGGCACAGGCCGACATCGACAAGGCCCGCGCCCAGCTGCAGGCCGGCGGGATGCCGACCACGCAGATCGACGCCCAGCAGGCCGCTCTCGACAAGCAGCAGTCCAAGCTCGACGACAGTGCCGCCGACCTCGAGGCCAACACCGCCAAGGCCGAGAACGGCGCCGATCTGCTCGAGCTCTCCGAGGAGATCCGGATGGTCTCCGCGGACGGTTCGGCCGCCCTGGTAAACGTCGCCTACTCCGTCGGCCGGCTGGAGATGTCCGAGGAGACCAAGAAGGCCACGGTCGACCACTTCACCGACAACCCGATCGACGGTGTCGAGATCGGCGTCTCCTCCGACATCTCCCAGGAGGCGCCCAACCCGATGGGTCCAGGTGAGATCGTCGGCGTCGGCGTCGCCGCGATCGTCCTCCTGGTCATGCTCGGCACGATCATCGGCGCCGGCGTGCCGCTGGTCACCGCGCTGACCGGAGTCGGCATCGGCGCGCTCGGCGCGCTCTCCCTCTCCGGCGTCGTGCAGATGGCCTCGATGACCCCGATCCTGGGCCTGATGCTCGGCCTGGCTGTCGGCATCGACTACTCGCTCTTCATCCTCAACCGGCACCGCAAGCAGCTGCTCCACGGCTCCGACGTGAAGGAGTCGATCGCGCTCGCCAACGGCACCGCCGGCACGGCGGTCGTCTTCGCCGGCTCCACCGTGATCGTCGCACTGGTCGCCCTCAACATGACCGGGATCCCGTTCCTCGGTCTGATGGGCTCGGTCGGCGCGGCCTGCGTCGCGATCGCCGTCCTGGTCGCGATCACCCTGACCCCGGCCATCCTCGGCCTCGTGGGTGGCCGCATCGTCTCCAAGCGCGCCCGGAAGAAGGTCGCCAAGCAGGACGCGGCCGAGGCCCACGCCACGCCGATGCCCACCTGGCGCGCGCTGGTCACGGTCGTCGCCTCTGTGGTCGCCCTGCTCGCCCTCGCGGTCCCCGCCCTCGACATGCGCCTCGGCCTTCCCGACGGCGGCTCCGAGCCCGAGGGCTCGCTGGCCAAGACCGCCTACACGATCACCGAGGACAGCTTCGGTGCCGGCGCCAACGGCCCGCTGCTGGTCGCCGCCGAGCTGCCCGACGGCCTCAACGAGGCCGGCATCCAGCGATCCCAGCTGACGGTCGCCAAGGCGCTGGCGGACCTCGATGACGTACGCGCCGTGGCTCCTGTCGCGGTGTCCGAGGACGGGCGCACGGCGGCCTTCCAGGTCGTCCCCGAGGAGGGCCCCAACAGCGTCTCGACCAACGAGCTGGTCAACGCGATCCGGGAGATGCCGGCGGTCAACGGTGACATCACGCTCGGCGTCGCCGGCGCCACCGCGGTCGCGATCGACGTGTCGCAGGGCCTCAACGACGTACTCCTCCCCTACCTCGCCGTCGTGGTCGGCCTCTCGCTGCTGATCCTGATCCTGGTCTTCCGCTCGATCCTGGTCCCGCTCATCGCGACCGGTGGCTTCGTGCTCTCGCTGCTCGCGACGTACGGCGTCGTGGTCGCGGTCTTCCAGAAGGGCATCGGCGCGGAGTGGATCGGCCTGGACAGCACCGGCCCCATCCTGAGCTTCCTGCCGATCCTGCTGGTCGGGATCCTCTTCGGCCTGGCGATGGACTACCAGCTGTTCCTGGCCTCCGGCATGCGGGAGGCGTACGTCCACGGCGCCCCGGCCCGCATCGCCGTCGCCCAGGGCTTCCGGGCCGGACGTTCGGTCGTGATCGCCGCCGGCCTGATCATGGTCTCCGTCTTCGGCGGGTTCATCTTCGCCGAGTCGGTGATGATCCGCTCGATGGGCTTCGGGCTCGCGCTCGGGGTGCTGCTGGACGCGTTCATCGTCCGGATGCTGCTGATGCCGGCGCTGATGCACCTGCTCGGCCGCTCCGCATGGTGGCTGCCGAAGTGGCTCGACCGCATCCTGCCGAACGTGGACGTCGAGGGCGCCGGGCTCGAGCGCGCCCACGGCCCTGCCGCTGCGTCGGAGGACACCGTGCGACGCGAACGGATCGGCGTCTGAGGAGGTTGTGAAGCTGAGAGTGACCTATGGACCACTCTCGGCTTCACAACTCCGGACCGTCGGTGGCGGCCGATAGGGTCACACCTGTGAGTGAGCTGACCCCGGAGCTGGATGTACTGCGCCGCGTCTTCGGCTACGACGAGTTCCGCGGCGAGCAGGCGGAGATCATCGCGCACGTCGCCGGTGGCGGCGATGCGCTGGTCCTGATGCCGACCGGTGGCGGGAAGTCGCTGTGCTACCAGATCCCATCCCTGGTGAGGGCCGGGACCGGGGTGGTCATCTCGCCGCTGATCGCGCTGATGCAGGACCAGGTCGACGCGCTCTCCGCGCTCGGCGTGCGCGCCGGCTTCCTCAACTCCACCCAGATGCCCCACGAGCGGCAGCAGGTGGAGAAGGCGCTGCTCGCCGGTGAGCTCGACATGCTCTACCTGGCCCCGGAGCGGCTGCGGGTGCCCGAGACCGGCCGGCTGCTCGACCAGGCGAAGATCTCGCTCTTCGCGATCGACGAGGCCCACTGCGTCTCCCAGTGGGGTCACGACTTCCGGCCCGACTACCTCCAGCTCTCCCACCTGCACGAGCGCTGGCCGGAGGTGCCGCGGATCGCGCTGACCGCGACCGCCACCGCCGAGACCCGGCGCGAGATCGCATCCCGGCTCAACCTCGAGGACGCCCGCCACTTCGTGGCCTCCTTCGACCGGCCCAACATCCAGTACCGGATCGCCCCGAAGGACAAGCCGGCCAAGCAGCTCCTCGACCTGATCACCACCGAGCACCCGGGCGAGGCCGGCATCGTCTACTGCCTCTCGCGCAACTCGGTCGAGCGCACTGCCGCGACCCTGGTCGGCGCCGGGATCTCCGCGCTTCCCTACCACGCGGGTCTCGACGCCAGGACCCGCGCGCAGAACCAGTCCCGCTTCCTGCGCGAGGACGGCATCGTCATGGTCGCCACGATCGCCTTCGGGATGGGGATCGACAAACCGGACGTGCGCTTCGTGGCCCATCTCGACCTGCCCAAATCGGTCGAGGGCTACTACCAGGAGACCGGCCGCGCCGGGCGTGACGGGCAGCCTTCGACCGCGTGGCTGGCCTACGGGCTGGCCGATGTCGTCCAGCAGCGGCAGATGATCGAGACCTCCGAGGGCGACCGGACCCACAAGCACCGGCTCGGTCAGCATCTCAACGCGATGCTGGCGCTGTGCGAGACCGTCGACTGCCGGCGGGTGCAGCTGCTGCGCTACTTCGGCCAGGCCGCCGAGCCGTGCGGCAACTGCGACACCTGCCTGGCCACACCGGAGTCCTGGGACGGCACCGTGCCGGCCCAGAAGGTGCTCTCCACCGTCATCCGGCTCGACCGCGAGCGCAACGGGCAGCGCTTCGGGGCCGGGCAGATCGTCGACATCCTGCGGGGCAAGGAGACCGAGAAGGTCCGCCAGTTCCGCCACCACGAGCTCTCGGTCTTCGGGATCGGCACCGACATCGCCGAGAGCGACTGGCACTCCGTCATCCGGCAGCTCCTGGCTCGCGAGATGCTCGCCGTCGACCCCCGCTACGGGGTCTTCTCGGTGGCTGAGGCCGCCGGACCGGTGCTGCGCTCGGAGCAGCAGCTGATGCTCCGCAAGGAGCCGCCGCGACAGGCTCGCCGCAGCGGCTCCGGGGAGCGGAAGCCGAAGGTGGCCGCCGCCGACCTCTCGCCCGAGGCCGCCGAGGTCTTCGAGCGGCTGCGGGCATGGCGCGGCGAGGTCGCCAAGGAACAGGGGGTGCCTGCCTACGTCGTCTTCCACGACGCCACGCTCCGCGAGATCGCCACCCGGCTGCCCGCCAGCCGCGACGAGCTCGGCACGATCAGCGGGATCGGCGAGGCGAAGCTGGAGAAGTACGCCGACGGAGTGCTCGCCGTCCTCTAGGCAGCGAGCTTCTCAGTCCGCACCCTCGGTAGGTTGCGCCGCGATGAGTTCTGAGGTCTGGTACGTCAGCTATGGGTCCAACATGTGCCGCGACCGTCTCGGCGCCTATCTCCTCGGTGGCCAACCGGAGGGTGCGCGGAGGTCGTACGTGGGGGCCCGTACGCCAGCCATGCCCGTCGACGACGTCGCTGTCGACCTCCCCGGACGGCTCTACTTCGCGGGTGAGTCGAGGACGTGGACCGGTGGGGTGGCGTTCTACGACCACGATGCGGCCGGGTCGTGGACTGCTGCCCGGGCCTTCCGGATGACCGCCGAGCAGTTCGCCGACATCGCCGCCCAGGAGATGGACCGGCTGCCCACCCCCGGCGACCCGATCGAGAAGGTCGTCATCGACGGGCTCGAGAAGGGCCGCCACGAGGCGGGGCCGGGGCACTACGAGACGCTGATCGAGGTCGGTCGCCGCGACGGCCTCCCGATGCTCACCTTCACCGCGCCGCACGGCTTCGACGCCGTCCCGCACACCCAGCCGTCGGCTGCGTACGTCTCGATGCTCGTTCGCGGGCTCGAGGAGTCACGCGGCTGGGATCGCCGGCAGGCGGAGGCGTACGTCAGGGAGCGCTGCTGAGCGCCTCGCGCAGCAGGCGCACGGCCTTGGGCCCGACGCCGTGGAGCGTCAGCAGAGCGTCCAGGTCGTCCGGCAGGTCTGACAGCGTCAGGTAGCCCGCAGCGAGCAGCGCGCCTGTCGCGGGCCGCCCGATCTTCACGCCATCGAAGACCGGCCCCGCGTCGTTCGTCGTCGACATGGCGGACAGGCTACGGCCCAGGGGCCATGCAGCGGCGGACGCCCGGCTAGCCTGCCCGCATGAAGATCGGACAGGCGGACGAGCGCGCGCTTCTCGAAGGAATGGTCGACACCCAGCGGGACGAGATCAATGCCATCCTCGAGGACCTCGACGACGAGGAGGCGCGGCGGAAGCTGGTGCCGTCGCTGACCACACCGTTGGCCCTGGTCAAGCATGCGATCTTCGTGGAGAAGGTGTGGTTCCACGCCAGGGTCGCGGGCGTGCCGCGCAAGGAGATCGGGCTGCCCGACACCGTCGACGAGAGCTTCATGCTGGACCCCGAGGACACGGTCGAGTCCGTCCGGGCGGCCCACCGCGCGGCCTGCGAGCGCTCCCGCGAGGTCGCCGCCGGACACGAGCTGGACGATGCGTTCAACTGGCATGGAAACGCGGTGTCACTTCGGTTCATCTACGCGCACATGATCCAGGAGCTCGCCCGCCACGCCGGGCACGGCGACATCCTCGTCGAGCAGATCCGGGCAGGGCGCTGACCGAGCACTGCCCGCACCGGCGTCTCCTCAGATGTCGATGACGAGGTCGCCGAGCGGTTTCGAACAGCAGGGCAGGAACTTTCCGGCGGCCACCTCGCGCGGCCGGATCCCACCCGCATGGTTCATGTCCACCTCGCCGGAGACGAGGGTCGACTTGCACGTGCCACACATGCCCTGCACACACGATGACGGCACGCGTACGCCGGCGGCCTTCACGGCGTCCAGGACAGTCGCGTCCGGGGCACACTCGAGGTCGCGGCCGCTGCGCTGCAGCCGGATCCGGTACGCATCCCCGGCCGCAGCGGCCGGCGCCTCGACCTCCGGAGCGTCAGTGAGGACGAAGCTCTCCTCGTGCCACCGCTCGAAGTCTCCACCCAGCGCCTCGAAGGCGGTCCGCGCCGCGCCCATGTAGCCGGACGGACCGCAGCAGAAGACCTCGCGTCCGCCCAGGTCAGGAACCAGTTCGGCGAGCTGCCCGGCGCTCATCAGCCCGGTCGGCCCCGACCAGGAGGCATCGGGCTGGTCGACGACCCACACGACGCGTACGCCGTCATGGGCAGCCGCCAGCGCCTCGAGCTCGGGCCGCTCGATCAGGTCGGCCGGCGTACGCGCGTGATGGACGACGACCACGTCGGTGGTCTCGGCGAGGTCGGCGAGCGTGCGCAGCGTCGAGAGGGTCGGGGTCATCCCGCTGCCGCCGGAGAGGAGCAGATAGGACGAGGAGGGGTGCTCCCGCACCGAGAACCCGCCCATCGGTCCGCTCGCCCACAGCCGGTCACCGACGGCGAGCCGATCGTGGAGCCAGCGGGACATCGGCCCGTCGGGCACCCGCTTGACGGTGATGGTGAGCAGGTGCGGGCGGGTCGGCGGCGAGGAGATCGTGTAGCACCGCTCGACGGGCTCGCCGTCGATCGACGCCCGAAGGGTCAGGTACTGCCCGGGCGCGAAGGCGAAGGGCTCGCCTCCGGTCGGCTCGAGGGTCACCTCGACCACATCGTGGGTCACCCGGCGCACCCGCCGGCACCGCAGCTCACCCTCGAACGGCCTCTCCTCGGGCAGGATCCCGGCCCCCAGCGGCGACGGGACCGCGTAGAGGATTGCCGGCGGCGGAGCCACCTCGACGGGCCATGGCTCAGTCATCGACTCCACCTCTCTGCGCTTCTGATCGGATCTGGGCGTCGTACCAGCGCACGAAGTCGTCGACCTGTCGCTCCGCCTCGTTGTAGGGCCCGGGGACGTAGGCCGGGTCGGAGACCCCGAGCTGGGTGTTGCGTACGAACTCGGCGTCCTGCTCGTTGGTGGCCCGCCACACCGCGGTCAGGGCAGCGACGTCGTAGTCGACCCCCTCCACCGCGTCCTCGTGGACGAGCCAGGTGGAGCGGACCAGCGTGCGGTCGGGCGAGAGCGGCGTGACCGAGAAGGTCACCACGTGGTCGGCGAGGAGGTGAATCCAGGCGTTGGGCTGGGTGTGGAGCGTGCAGCGGCCGAGCTGCGGATCGTCGAGGTCGCCCAGCAGCCGGCCCACCAGCCCGGACCCGTCGATGCTGAAGGACTCCCCCGCCCCGTCGAGCGGCTCGCGCTGGATCCGGAAGCCGAACGGGCGGTCGGCGAGCTCTTCGATCAGCGCGTACGGCATCCCGAGCGCGTCGCAGCGTCGCGCCAGATCGGCCTCGGCGAACAGATAGCGGTCATGGTCCGCCCGGAGCCGGTCGGGGATCTGGTCCTCGCGGAGCCCCCAGGTCGGGAAGAAGGTGCAGATCAGCTCGGGGTGACCGCCCTCGCAGTGGTAGCACTCCCGGTTGTTCTCCATGACCAGCTTCCAGTTGCCCTCCTCGACCAGGTCGACCTGGGCGGCAACCTTGGCTCGGTCGAGACGGTGCGGAGTGATGTAGTCACGGACCTGCTCGGCGACCACGTCCAGGTCGCCGTCGGGCTCGGCAGCGAGCGAGCTGTAGAGCAACCCGCCGATCTCGCGCAGCGCGACCGGGCGCAGGCCGAGGCAGGCGGTGTCGATGGCCGGCGAGAGCTGGGGCGCGTAGCGGAGCGACCCGTCGGTGGCGTACGTCCAGCTGTGGTAGCCGCACACCAGGTTGCCGACGCTGCCGTGTCCCGGCGCGACCAGCCGGGAGCCGCGGTGGCGGCAGACGTTGTGGAAGGCGCGCACCTGCTCGTCGTCGTCGCGGATCACCAGGACCGAGGAGCCGGCGACGTCGAAGGAGAAGTAGTCACCGGGCTCGGGCACCTCGGCGACGGTGCCGACGAAGAGCCAGCGGCGTCGCCAGAGCAGGTCGACCTCACTCGCGAAGACGTCGGGGTCGGTGTAGAGAGCACCCGGCAGCGAGTGGCCGGGGGTCCTGCGGTCGAGATGGTCGAGGATTCTGGTACGTCGGCCGGCGAACGGTTCGCCGACGAGTTGGTCTGTCATCCATCGCTCCCAGGAAGATTCAGAAACGTTCGGGGGGGTCAGATCGTCAGGCACAGCCGCAGCGCGTCGTAGACCGCGGCATGGACGTTCCGGCTGGCGACCGCGTCGCCGATCCGGAACAGCTGGTAGCTGCCCGCCGCATTGCGGGACACCGTCTGCGACACGCCGGTCAGCAGCGCCGCCTGGTCGACCTCACCGAGGTTGATCGAGCTGGGGACGAGGTCGTGGTACAGCTCGTCGTTGGGGGTGGTCCCGTGCTCGACCACGACGTGGTCGACGTGTCTCTCGACCTCGGCACCTGCTGCGTATTCGCTGGTCAAAGTGGCAATGAGCCGGTGTTCCGAGCCCGCCGGGGCCCGACGCACCGCGACCAGCTTCCGGGCCACGGTCAGGGTCACGTCCTGCGCGGCGAAGACCCCCAGATAGGCCGGGCTGTTCATCGAGCCGACGGAGATGCCGACCGTACGCTCCGGCGTGACCAGCTCGACCTGAGCGCCCAGCGTCGCCAGGTGCTCGGCGGCGTCGAGCGCGGGCTCGGCGCCGTTGTCGTCGTAGACGAGGACGGTGCCGTTGCCGGGGGTCAGGGTCCCGTCGAGCACGTCCCAGGTGTCGTTGACCAGCTCGGCGCCCACCGGGACGCAGGAGCGGTCGGGCACCCCGCCGGTGGCGACGACCACGACATCCGGGTCGAGGCTCCGGACGAGGTCGGCGTCGGCGTAGGTGCCGAGCCGGAAGTCGACGCCGCTGTGCTTCGCCTCGGCGACGCGCCAGTCGACGATGCCGATCAGGTCGCGGCGGTGGCTGGTCGAAGAGGCCAGCAGGAGCTGACCACCGGGCCGGTCGGCGGCCTCCAGGACGGTCACGGCGTGACCGCGCTCGCCCAGGACGCGAGCGGCCTCGAGACCGGCGGGCCCAGCGCCGACGACCACGGCCCGGCGGGTTCGAGGCGCCGGCGGCGTGAGGTGGGGCAGCGACTGCTCACGCCCGGTCGCCGGGTTGTGGATGCACTTGGCATCCCCGGACTCATAGATCGCGTCCAGGCAGTAGCTCGCGCCCACGCACGGCCGGATCCGGTCCTCCTCGCCGCGCGCTACCTTGGCGACCAGGTGCGGGTCGGCGAGCTGGGGACGGGTCATCCCGACGAGGTCGAGCAGCCCTTCGCGGAGCGCGTAGCGCGCGGTCGCGACGTCGCTGATCCGAGCAGCGTGCATGACCGGGACATCCACCCGGCGGCGTACCTCTCCGACGAAGTCGAGGAACGGGGCCGAGGGCGTGCCCATCGACGGGATCACCGCGGCGAGGCGGGCGTCGGTGTCGAGACCTCCCTTGATGACGGAGAGGAAGTCGACGCCGGCGCCGACGTAGCGGCGCATCACCTGCTCGGTGTCGTCCAGGCCCAGGCCGGAAGGCAGATCCTCGTCCATCGCCATCCTGACCCCGACGATGAAGTCGGGTCCGACGGCGGCCCGGATCGCGTCGAGCACCCGCAGAGGAAAGGCGAGCCGGGCCTGCGGGTCGCCCCCGAACTCGTCGTCGCGGAGGTTGGTGGCGGGCGAGACCCAGGCGTCGAAGAGATGGCCGTAGGACTCGATCTCGATCCCGTCGAGGCCCGCCGCCTGGCAGCGCGAAGCCGCCTCGGCGTAGTGCCGCACGATCCGGTCGACGTCCCAGGCCTCGGCGACCTTCGGGAACGACCGGTGCTGCGGCTCGCGCAGCCGGGAGGGGTAGACGAGCGGCAGCCAGTCACCGGCGAAGTTGCTGGTGCGACGGCCGAGGTGGGTGATCTGGCACATCACCGCGGCGCCTTCTTCGTGGACGTCGTCGGCGAGCCGGCGCAGCCAGGGCACGACCTCGTCGCGGTAGAGCAGCATGTTGCCGAAGGCCGGTGGGCTGTCGGGCGAGACCACCGCGGACCCGCCGATCATGGTGAGCCCGACCCCGCCGCGCGCCTTCTCCAGGTGGTAGAGGCGGTAGCGGTCCTTCGGCATCCCGTCCTCGGTGTAGGCGGGCTCGTGGGAGGTGCTCACCACGCGGTTGCGCAGGGTGAGGCTCCGGAGCTGGAAGCTCGCCAGAAGGGGATCGGCGCTGGGGGACACAGGACCAGCGTGGCGCCTCGGCACTGTTCAAGAAAAGCGCACGTTTCCGCTATTTACCGTGCGATTCCATTGCACAATCGAAGCATGATCGACCAGCGGCTCCACGTGCTGCGGGTGCTCGCCGAGCGCGGCACCGTCTCGGCCGCCGCAGCCGACCTCGGCTATACCCCCTCGGCCATCTCCCACCAGCTCCGCACACTGGCCCGCGACGTGGGTGCGGAGCTGCTGGTGCCGGAGGGCCGCGGCGTACGCCTCACCGGGGCCGCGCTCACCCTGCTCGAGCGCAGCCACGACCTGTTCACGCAGTGGGAGGAGATCCGCGCCGACGTACAGCAGGCCTCGGGCACCTCCCGTGGCTACCTGCGGATGGCCGGCTTCTCCACCGCCGCCTCGGCGCTCCTGCCACCGGCCGCGGTGGCGGTCGCGCGGGAGTTCCCGCAGTCGACGATCAAGATCATCGAGGCCGATCCCGAGGTCTGCTTCGACATGCTGCTGGCCGACCAGGTCGACGTCGCCGTGGTGGTCAACATGTCGGAGCTGCCGCCGACCGCCGACCCGCGGTTCGAGCAGGAGCGGCTGATGGAGGACACGCTCGACCTGCTGGTCAATGCCGACAGCCCGCTCGCCTCCCGGTCCCGGGTCCGGCTCGCCGACGCCGCCGAGGAGCACTGGATCATGGAGCATCCCGGCCGCCCGTACCACCAGCTGGTGACCTCCGCCTGCGCCGCGGCCGGATTCACCCCCGAGCACGCCCACGAGGTCGTCGAGTGGGACACCGGCGCCGCCCTGGTCAGCGCCGGCTTCGGTGTCGCCCTGGTCCCTCGCCTCGCCCGGATCCCGAACGCCGCCGGCCTGGTCCGGATCCCGCTGCGCGGTGAGGCGAGCCCGGTGCGGCACGTCCGGACCAGCGTACGCAGCGGCACCTCGCGCCAGCCCGAGATCGCCTGTGCCCTCGCCGAGCTCAGAAAGGTCGCGACCTCCCTGGCCGAAATCGATGCCGGCTAGGGCCGACCCGTCGCGTCTCGCCCACCAGAAATCATTCGTACGCCACCACGACCCTGCCGCAGAATGAACGACGTGCCCACCCTGAGCCAGTTCGCCGCCTTCGCGCTCGCCTCCGTCATCTTCATCCTGATCCCCGGCCCGAGCGTGCTCTTCGCCCTCGGCCGGGCTCTGACCGCGGGCCGCCGCGAGGCGGTGCTCGCCGTCGGCGGCAACGCCCTGGGTCAGTTCGGTCAGGTCCTGGCGGTCGCCGTCGGGCTCGGCGCGCTGGTGGCTGCCTCCGCGACGGCGTTCACGGTCGTGAAGCTGGTCGGCGCTGCGTACGTCATCTATCTCGGCATCCAGGCGATCCGCCACCGTGCCGACGCCCGGGCCGCCCTCCACGGCGAGGATGTCGCCCCGACGACCGCGTGGGGCGCGATCCGCACCGGGATGATCGTCGGGGCGACCAACCCGAAGACGATCGTCTTCCACCTGGCCTTCCTGCCCCAGTTCATCAACACCTCCGCCCCGGCGGTGCCCCAGATCCTCCTGCTGGGCGCGATCTTCTCGGCGATGGCGTTCACCTGCGACTCCGGGTGGGTCCTCGCGGCCAGCCGGGCCAAGGCCTGGTTCGCCCGCAAACCCAAGCGTCTCGACAGTCTCGGCGCCGGTGGCGGCGTCGTCATGATCGGCCTCGGCGCCACCATGGCGACCGCGTCCCACGGCGCCTGACCGGCGCGACGCGAACGCCGGCAACCGGCCGTCAGCCGCCGAATTCCGAAGACAGGAGCGCCCTGGTCACCGAGACTGGGACGCATGCGGACTCCACTCTCGGGCCTCATCGCGGCCGCGCTCGCCTCACTCGCCATCACATCGGGGGCCCTCGCGACTCCCGCCCACGCCACGGAGGCTGCCCACGCCGAGGAGGGGCGTACCGACCCGCTCCTTGCCTTCAACCACGCCTGGGCGATGGTCGACCGGGAGACGGCCGACGCGATCGAGCACTCCGACTACCTGGGCGAGTTCGCCGACCGCCGGATCAACACCGGCAACGACGGGACCTCGACCTGGACGGGTCGCTACCTGCTCGGCAAGGAGACCTACCTGGAGTTCTTCGGTCCGGGCGACGCTCCCGACGCAGTCGCCGGTGACACCGGGCTTGCCGTCTCGGCGGACAACGACGGCGACCTGGCCATCGCGGCCGCCAACCTGCGCGACCTCGGCGTCGACCCGGTCGAGTTCACGCAGGTGACCGATCTCGGCGACGGCAACCCGATCCCGTGGTTCGACGCCGCCTACACGACCTCGACCTACGACACCTTCTTCTCCTGGGCGATGGAGTACCGCGACGAGTTCCTCGACGACCCCCGGCTCTCCTTCCCGCCCGCCGCCTACGAGGGCGACGTCAGCCGCGACCGCTACAACCGGGATCGCTATCTCGACCACCAGCTGCGCGACGTCATCGGCATCCAGATCGCCACCACCGCCGCCGACATCGAGAAGATGGTGCCGCTGTGGCGCGCCGCCGGGATCACCATCCGGGTCCTCAAGGACGGCGGCGTACTCGCCTTCGACGGCATGACCACGATCCGCCTGCTCCCGGTCCCGGCCGACGAGGCAGGCGTACGCCACATCATCCTCGCCCTCAACGAGGCGGCCGAGGAGCCGCACACCGAGACGATCGGCAACTCGACGCTGCACGTCGGCCCGGGGGCGTACGCGCTGTGGACCTTCGACCCGATCGAGGCCTCCGCGTCCACCCGTTCCAAGGGGTCCGGCAAGCCGCTCCACCCCGCGTTCGGCGGCTGAGGTAGTAATCTCCGCAGCAATGGCCGGGAACACCCGACAGACTGGCACGAGCGTGACCAGCCGGGCACTTGCGATCCTGAGCGCGTTCGACGAGCAGCACCGGTCGATGTCGCTCAGCGACATCGCTGCCCGCGCGGACCTTCCGCTCGCCACGACCCATCGGCTCCTCGGCGAGCTCTTCCGGTGGGGTGCACTGGAGCGGCTGCCTTCCGGCGACTACGTCATCGGCCGGAGGATCTGGGACATCGGCCATCTGGCCCCTGCCGAGACCGGGTTGCGCCAGGTCGCCGAACCCTTCCTCCACGACCTCTACGGCGCAACCCTGGCCACCGTGCATCTCGCCGTACGTGAGGGGCTCGAGGTCGTCTACCTCGACCGGCTACGCGGCAACCAGTCCGTCCCGGTGGTGAGCAAGGTCGGCGGGCGCCTGCCCCTGCACACCACCGGGGTCGGCAAGGTCCTCCTCGCCCACGCTCCGGACGAGGTCCAGGAGACGGTGCTGGGCGCTCTCACCCGGGTCACCCCCTACACGATCACCCAACCGGGTGTCCTCCGCAGACAGCTGCGGCAGGTGCTCGACAAGGGCTACGCCACCACCCGCGAGGAGATGAGCCTCGGCGCCTGCTCGATCGCCGTCCCGATCCACCGCCGCGACGAGGTGATCGCCTCCCTGGGCCTGGTGGTGCCTACGCTCAAGGGCAGCGAACAGAGGTTGTACGGCGCACTCCGCGTCGCCGCGCAGTCGATCGGACGGCGGCTCTGAAGAACTTCGGCTCTGAAGAATTTTGGCGGGCTTTCCACTGAACGGAAGCTGTGTCGATGTTCACAGGGGTGACCGCTCTTAGGTTCGTCCCATGAATGTGTCCGCAACCACATCGTCCACCGTCAGTGGCGATACCCGGAGCCTTTGGCCGGTCGTCCTCTGCTGGCTCGCTGTCGCCCTCGACGGCTATGACCTCGTCGTCCTAGGAGCGGTCATCCCCACCTTGGCGGGGACCGGCGCGCTCGGGTTCACCGAGGCGTCACTGACCACGGCCGCCACCGTCGGCCTGATCGGGGTCGGCATCGGTGCCGTCGCCATCGGTCCGCTCGCCGACCGGTTCGGCCGTCGCAAGACGCTGATCAGCAGCATCGCGCTGTTCTCGCTGCTCACCTTGGCCGTCGCCTTCGCGCCGAACGCCACGGTGTTCATCGTGCTGCGCTTCCTGGCAGGCCTGGGCCTGGGCGCCTGCCTGCCGACGGCCCTGGCTTTCATGAGCGAGCACGCTCGCCAGGGACGTTCGGGCACGGCCATGACGCGGATGATGACCGGCTACCACGTGGGCGCCGTACTCACCGCTCTGCTGGCTCTGTGGGTGATCCCGAAACTGGGCTGGGAGGCGATGTTCGTGATCGGCGGCGTCGCGGGCCTGCTGACGGTCCCGGTGATGTGGGCGAAGCTCCCGGAGTCGCAGGCCTACCTGGAGACCGTCGAGGCCGAGAAGGTACGTCCCTCCGAGGTCGTTCGCGGCCGCCTGCTGTGGGTCAGCCTGGGCCTGTGGGCGGCGTCGTTCTGTGGACTGCTGCTGGTCTACGGCCTCAACACCTGGCTGCCGACGATCATGGGCGAGGCGGGCTACTCCCTCGACGCCGGGCTCGGCCTGCTCCTCACCCTGAACGTCGGCGCGGTGATCGGACTCGTCCTGGCGGGCCTGATCTCCGACGCCAAGGGCAACAAGCCGACGGTGGTGACCTGGTTCGGCGTTGCTGCGCTGATGCTGGCCCTGCTGTCGATCAAGATGGAGAGCAGCTTCTTGGTGTACGCGGCGGTGCTGGCCGCCGGCATCTTCGTCTTCAGCGCGCAGGTGCTGGTCTACGCGTTCGTCAGCCACCTCTACCCCGCCCGGATCCGCGGCACGGCGCTCGGCATGTCCGCCGGCATCGGCCGGGTCGGCGCCATCGTCGGACCGTTCCTCGGCGGCGCACTCCTCACCGCCGGCATCGCCTATCCGTGGGGCTTCTACGCCTTCGCCGGCGCGGCCGTGATCGCCATGCTGGCTCTGCTGACCGTGCCGGCGCACCCCGAGGAGGGGGCGGCCGCGTAGCGGACAGGGGCTGCCGCGGCCGAACGGTCAGTCGCGACCAGCTCCCTCCGGGGCGAAGGCGAGGGACTCGCCGGACAGATCCTCGAGCGCCTCCCAGACCCGGGCCGAGACCTCTCGGCCCGGGTCGATCGTGTGCGGCAGCGGAGCCAGGCGTACGGGGCGGCCGGCTGCCTTCTCGGGACCGTAGTAGTCGCCGCCGACCGCGTCGGGGTCGACCAGGGCGCGTACACCGGACCAGGCCGCCGCGTCCTTGCCCTGCGCCCACGGGGTGAACGGGTTCCGCCGGTAGCCGATGCTGCCCTCGCGGATCCCAGCGCGCTCCGGCGTCTTCGCATCGACGCCGACGCCGGGGTGCGTGAGGATCGAGGCGACAGGCAGCCCCGCGGCTCGCAGCCGGCGGTCGAGCTCGTAGCCGAAGATCTCGGTGAGCGTCTTGGCCTTGACGTACGCGGCGATGCCGGCGCGAGGCGTCGCCCTCGGGTCGGACACGTCCATGCGGAAGCGCCGCACGAACCCGGTCGAGGCGTGCACGATGCGAAGCGGATCGTCGACGGCGGAAGGCCCGGCGGCCCGCACGGAGAGCAGTCGGGCGACGAGGCCGAAGTTGGCGACGGCATGCGCGCCGGTGATGAGCGGAAGGCCGTCCTTCGTCGTGGACGCGCCGGAGAGCTGCATGGGGGCACCGTTGAGGAAGATCCCGTCGAGCCGTGCCAGCGCGGCGAGCTGCTCGGCTCCCTCCGCGACCGACGCGAGAGAAGTGAGATCGAAGGCCACCGACGTCGTGGCCGCCCCCGGGACCTGGCCGCGGATCGCGGCCGCGGCGACGTCGATCTTCTCGGGCGAGCGCGAGGCGAGCACCACCTCGGCGCCGGCCGAGGCGAGCTGCTCGGCGGCGAAGTAGCCGATTCCCCCGGTGGCGCCGGTGACGGCATAGACGCGACCACGCAGATCGGGCAGGTGAATGGGGTCCCAGGTCATGAATGCTCCTCTAATCGGATAGATGATCCGTTTCAGGATATACCCAAAGCGGATAATTAATCCGAATCGAGTAGAGTGTGCACATGTCCCTGCTACGTTCGGACGCAGCTCGCTCCCGCGCGAAGATCCTCGACACCGCCCGCGCGCGGCCGGTCACCGAGCTGCGCCTCAACGAGCTGGCGCGTGCAGCCGGCGTCGGCGTCGCGACGGTCTACCGCCACTTCCCCACGGTCGACGCCCTCGTGGAGGCACTCAACCTCGATGCGCTCGAGCAACTGGTCGCCCGGGCGCGCACGGCGGCCGAGATCCCCGATCCCGGCGAGGCGTTCACCACCTTCGTACGCAGCGCCGCCCTGTTCCAGGTCGAGCACGAGGGTCTCCAGGCAATCCTGCTGTCCGAGGACGTCTCACCGGCCGCACGCGCGCTCCGCGACGAGCTCTTCGGCCTCGCCGAGACCACCCTCGAGGAGGCCATCCGCAATGGCTCCGTACGTCCCGACATCACCAGCAGCCACCTGCAGCGGCTCGTCTGCGGCGTCGAGCACGCCGTCCGGCTCGGCGACGGAACCGACCGCGACCTGCTCCTCGATGTGATGCTGTCCGGCCTCGCCCCGACCGCCTGACCGCTGCTCGACGACCTACTGATCGAGCGCTGGATGGAGGTGCTCGGTCTCGATGGCGACCCGGGCCTGCTCGGCGGCGGCGCGGAGCGCTCCTTCGACCGGTTCCGTACGCAGCCGCGCGGCCAGGAAACCGGCCATGAACGCGTCCCCGGCGCCGTTCGTGTCCACGACGGTGGCCGGCGCCGCGGCGACCTCGTGGCGGGTCCCGTCGGCCTCGAGCGCGATCGCGCCCTTGGCACCGAGGGTGCACACCGCGAGGCGGGGACCGCGGTCGAGGCACGAGGCCATCAGGTTCCAGGCGTCATCGGTGCCGTCGTCGTTCATGAACACGCCTTCGGCGGCGCGTAGGAAGGGCTCGTGGAACGACGACGACCCGTCGTAGTCGTGCAGGTCCATCCACAGCGGCGCCCGCCGGGCGGGCATCGCCTCGAGCACCAGCCAGCCGAGCTCACTCAGGTCGACCACCGCGAGATCCGCCGCGGCGACCGCTCTCACCGCCGCCTCGACCGCGTCGGCGGACGGGGTCGAGGGGGTCGAGACGTACAACGAGACCCGGCCCCCTCCGCCTGCCATCAGGTTGACGTGCCGCTCGGTCTGCTCGCTGGCAATCGCCTCCACGACGACGCCCGCCTCGGCGAGCCGCTCCCGCAGCAGCGCGCCGTCCTCGTCATCCCCGACAGCAGCCCATAGACGTACGTCGATGCCGAGACCGGCCAGATGCAGCGCCTTGCCCGCGGAGGTTCCGCCGACCGTGTGCCACGCCCGCCGCGCGAACTGCATGTGCGGCACCGGCTCGGGCAGCCGGTCGAGCTCGATCAGGTGGTTCCAGGACGCGGGGCCGCAGACGATGACCCGGGGAGCAGACGACATCGCCCTATTCCAGCACTCTCTTCCAGCACCCTTCGCGGTCAGTAGGTTCAGTAGGTGGTGACGTCGACCGACACCGACGACGCATCCCGCAGCGGCGCGATGCTCTCCGCCTCTGCAACGAGGGCCTCCTGATGACGTCTGCTCAGAGCCTCGAACGCCTGGAGCTCGACGCGCAGCTTCCGGCCGCTCTTGCGGGCGCGCCAGGTGCCGACGATCTCGCCGTCGGCGAGCATCGTCCCGGGGTCGCCGGTGGTCCTCCAGATGTCCCGGTGATGGGCCTTGTCCACGATGGTGTCTCGATCGCGCAGCTGGGTGTAGGCGTCCCGGGGCGGAAGCAGCCGCACGCCGATGGGCATCGTTGCCGTTCGAAGTGCGTCGAGATCGCCGGCGAGAGCCCATGTCCGACCACCGAAATCCACCTCGACCAGCTCATGCTCGAGATGGCTCCACCACGGATCGACATCCCCCGCCCGCACGCCCAGCCACGTCGCGAAGTCGCTTCGGGTCGACGGGCCGTAGCAGCGCAGGTAGCGCCGGAGCAGCTCGCGGCGACAGGCCACGGGATCGGCCTCCGCAACGGGACGTCCGAGCCAATCCTCGGTCAGGACGAACGGGGCCCTGTTCCCGGTGCGCGGCGCGAAGCAGACGGTACGCTGCAGCGCGAGCAGTCGGACGCAGAAGTGCACCACCGCCTCGCCGATGGGCTGGCCTACGGCGTACGGCCCCTCTTCGTTCCAGACCCCGCGCTGCTGAGCCGTCAGCTCGGGAGCGATCCGGGCGGCAACCTCGGCTCCGAGCTCGTCGATCGCCAGCTGCCGTCCCGACAGGACCTCGCGCGTGGCCGTCGTGACGATGTCGACCGTCTCTGTGAGACTCAATCCGAGCCGGTCGACGGCCTGCTCGACACCCAGCACGAAGTGCCGCCGCGCCTCCTCGGTCACAGGCAGCACCCCGGTCGTGTAGACCTCGGCCTCAGCGGTGGGGACGTAGTACGGGGCACCCCGCAAGCTCCACGTCAGCAGCATGGTCCTGTCCTCCACCGCCCCGGCGACCACGTCGGCCGAGACGCCCTCGACCCGAGCATGGAACGCCAGCAGCGCCGACCCTGGTGGAGTGTTCTGGATGCCGCACCGCCCGGCGGCCGTCAGCAGGTCCCGCTCGCCGGGCCGGACGTCGAGATGGTGCGACGCCAGCCGGAACGCGACCACGTTCTCCCGCTCGATACGCTCGGCCACCGGACCAGGGTACGGCCCGGGCTCACCCCGCGACCGAGGCTCTTGGTGACGTACGGGCGAAGGCGATCGCAGCGAGGGCCGCTGCCTGATCTCCGAGCAGCGCGTCATCGAAGACCACCCGCGGGGAGTGGTTCCACTCCACGGTGGCGAGATCGGTGTCCGCGGGCGAGGTGAGCATGCCGATGAAGGTGCCGGGGACCTCGTCGAGGACGAAGGAGAAGTCCTCCGAGCCCATCATCGGCGTCGGCATGATCATCACGCGCTCCTCGCCGAAGACGCCGCGGAGCACGTCGACCGTGTCGGCTGTCTCGGCGTCCGCGTTGACGGTGACGGGATACATCACGTCGAACTGCACCTCGGCCGTCAGCCCGTGAGCAGAAGCGACCCCCTCGATCACCCGCGGCAGACCCTCCTGAAGGATCGCGAGCGAGGCGGGTGACATGTTGCGTACGGTCGCGGCGAGCTCAACCGTCTCGGGGATGACGTTGATCGCGCCGTCGCCGGTGGACAGGCGCGTCACCGAGAGCACGACTGGGTCGAACGCGTCGAACCGCCTGGTCACGAAGCTCTGCAGGGCGAGCACCATCTCGGCGGCGGCGGGCACCGGATCGAGGGTCTGGTGCGGCTGGGAGCCGTGGCCGCCGCGGCCCTTGACCGTGACGGAGAGGTGGTTCGAGCCGGCCGCCATCGCGCCGGGCCGGGTGGCGAAGAGACCGCGCGGACCGGGGCCGACGTGGATCGCGTACGCAGCGACCGGCCGCTCCCCCGCGACATCGAGCAGCCCCTCCTCGAGCATGACCTTGGCCCCGCCGTGGCCCTCCTCACCGGGCTGGAACATGAAGATCACCGAGCCGTGCAGCTCCTCTCGGCGGGCCGAGAGGAGCTTGGCCGCGCCGACGAGTCCGGCGGTGTGCAGATCGTGGCCGCACGCGTGCATCGTGCCGTTGCTCGAGGCGAAGTCGAGCCCGGTCGCCTCCTCGATGGGCAGCGCGTCCATGTCACCACGCAGCAGCACCGTGGGTCCGGGAAGCGCCCCGCGCAGCACCGCCACGACCGAGGTCGTCGCAGTGCCCGTGGTGATCTCGAGCGGCAGGCCCGCCAGGGCGGCGAGGACCCGCTGCTGCGTACGCGGCACGTCGAGGCCCAGTTCCGGGTCGGCGTGGATCGCCCGGCGCAGGGCGACGAGGTCGGGCAGGAGGGCTTCGGCGTCGGCGGCGAAGTCGGGGATGGTCATGGATCAGCCTTCCGGAGTGACGGCGGTGGGGGCAGGGGTGACGACGGGATCCGCAGCGGCGGCGCTCTCGCGCGGCATCCGCATGAAGGCGAGCGCGAGGGCGGAGAGGACGAACGCGGCGGCGCAGACGCTCCAGACCGTGACGTACCCACCGATCGAGGAGCTCAGCGAGCCCGATGCGGTGAACCCGGCGAGCACGACGGCGAACACGGCCCCGGCAGCCGATCCGCCTAGCGTGCGCAGCGAGTTGTAGACACCGGCCGCGATGCCGGTCTGGTCGCTCGGCGCGAGCTCGGCGACCAGGGCGGGAAGGGCTCCGAGGAGCAGCCCCATCCCGATGCCGTTGACCGCGGAGACGAGGAAGATCTGCCACAGCTCGGAGTGGAACGCGATCTGGACGAGGAACCCGCAGGCCGGCAGCACGGCCCCGGTGACCAGGACCGCGCGGATGCCGACCCGGCGGGCGATCGACGCGAAGACGGCGGCGCCGACCGTGGCCAGGATCGTCACCACGGCGGTGACCGCGGATGCCGTGCCCGCCGTGGCGGCGAACCCGTAGCCGGTCTCGGCCGGGTCGGCGGTCAGGAACGTCGTCGACGGCGACTGCGCACCGAACATGACCATGCCGAAGAGGAACGCGGTGAGGTACACCGGCCCCATCCGCCCGGAGACGATGAGGCGTACGTCGATCGCCGGCGCCTCCGCGCGCAGCTCCCACACGACCCAGAGCGCGAAGATCACCAGGGCCACGGCGAGGGTGCCGATGGTCGTGACGGAGGCGAACCCCTCGCTGGAGGCCAGTCGCAGCCCGAAGAGCAGCACGACCATGGCGAGGCCGATGCCGACGAAACCGAGCACGTCGATCCTGGTCCGGGTGCGGGTCGTGGACTCCGGCACCTTGACGAAGACCGCGTACACGCTGACCAGCACGAACAGCACCGGCATCAGCAGCGTCAGGGTGAGGCTCGGCAGCAGCGCGGAGAAGACTCCGGCTGAGATCGTGCCGAGGATCGCGCCGCCGGTGAGGCAAGAGACGAGCAGGCCGATCGAGGTGCGCGCGGTGTCGCCCTTGATCCGGTTGTGCACCAGCGCGATCTCCAGCGGCAGCCACACAGCGAGCGGCCCGACGAGGATGCGCGCGGCGAGCACGAGCGGATAGCTGGGCAGGAACGCCGTGACGACCGTGCCGATGAGCACGGAGACGACGCCGATGCGCAGCATCCGGCGATGTCCGAAGATGTCGCCGAGCTTGGAGAGCAGCGGAACGCAGACGGCGGCGGCGAGCGTCTGCACGGTGAGGAACCAGGTGATGTCCGAGTCGGAGACCCGGAGGTGGTCGGCGATCTCACCGAGCAGCGGGGCGTAGAAGCCTTGGACGAAGCCGCTGGCGAGCTCGCAGAAGACGAGGAAGCCGACGATCGCGCGAGCGTTGATCTTCGGTGGGGACTGGGTGGGGGCGTCAGTGGTCATGGTTGGCCTGTTTCGTCAGCGCCGTCGAGGCGGCGCGGCGGTCGGGTGACGAGGGCGTCGATGATGTCGACGTAGTGGCGCTCGTCGATGTGGATGCGCTTGACCGACTGCCGATAGAGGGTGAGCCCGGCGATCGTGTCGAGAATGATGTCGTGGTGGACATCGGCAGGGAGCTCACCTCGGGCGATGGCCCGGTCGATGATCTCGATCCCCTGCTCGCGGCGGTGCTTGAAGAACCCCTCCCACAGGGCGGGGAAGACATCGGGCTCGAACATCGCCCGCATGCCATGCACCCGTTCGGGAGAGAGCTCCTGGTTTCGCTGGTTCTGACGAGCGTGCTCGAGAAGGTCGGCGCGTACGTCGCCACTGTCGGGTGTCGCCCCGAGCTCCACCTGTGACCGAACCACAGCAGCGACCAACGCACCCTTGTCGGCATAGCGCCGGTAGATCGCGGTCTTGCCGCAACCGACGGCCTTGGCGACCTTCTCCACACTCAGCCCGGCGTAGCCATACTCGCCGAGCAGACGTCCCGCCGTCTCCAGGATGCGACGCGTGAGGTCCTCATCCGTGGGCCGGCCGAGCTTCTCGTCAGATGCCATGCCCAAAACAATACGATACGACCTGTTTCGTATGTGTAAAAAAGCGTGTCGCTCCCAAACCCTGTTCTTGGAACAGAGTCAAGGACGACGCCGTCCGCGCTACTTCCGATCGAGTCCGGCGATCAGCACCAGCGCGGCGAAGCCGTCCTCGGTGCCCGGCCACTGGGCTCGAACCGCGTCGATCCCGGCGCGGCGTACGACACCACGCAGGACGGCGGCGACGATGATCGCGTCGTCGGCGTAGCCCAGCACCGGGATGAAGTCGGGCACCAGATCGATCGGCAGGGCGAGATAGACCATCAGCAGCCCGAGCCTGACCCGTACGCCGCGAGGCATCGACCTGTCAGCCGCGAGCCGACGCAGCAGCCGCACCACATCGGGCAGGATCCGCAGCGCTTCGCGGAGCAGGTCGCCGCGCGGTCGGACGACGAGCAGCGCGATGATGAGGCACAACCAGGTGAGCAACAGCGCCGCGACGATGCCGATCGCCAGGTCCCACCAGAACGAACCGGTCATCCTCACCCTCCGGGCCACGCCGCGCTCAGTGGTGGCGCCGCACGCCCGAATTCCATCACGGCGCCACCACAGGCAGGACGGTCAGGCCGCGACGACCGCCACGCCCGTACGTCCGCCGTCGACGTCCAGCACGGTGCCGTGGACGAACTCGGCCTCATCGGAGGCGAGGTACGCAACCGCCGCGGCGATCGCGTCCGGACCGCCCGAGCCACCCGCCGGGGTGCCGGCCATGAGTCCGTCGGCGGCCCAAGGGCCATCCAGAGCGGGGTCGCGGATCACGCCGGGCGAGACCGCGTTGACCCTGATCCCGCTGTCGGCGAACTCCGCGGACCAGGCGCGGGTGAGGGTCTCCATGGCCGCCTTCGTCGAGGCGTACAGGGCACCGAGCGGGAGGCTCAGCCGCGCGACCCAGCTGCCGAGGTTGATGATGACGCCTCCACCGGCCGCCTTCATCTGCGGCGCGAGCGCCTGGGTCAGGAAGAACGGCGCCTTCACGTTGACGCCGTACACCTGGTCGAACATGGTGGCGTCGGCCGTGAGGGTGTTGGCCGCCGGGAAGATCCCGGCGTTGTTGACGAGGATGTCGAGCCGCCCACCGAGCGCGGCGAGGGCCTGCTCGGCGAGGGCAAGGCTCGCTTCGGGACTGCCGTCGAGATCCGCGGCGACGAAGTCGGCGCGGCCACCGTTCGTACGGATCGCCTCGACGACCGCCGCTCCTCGCTGTTCGTTACGGCCGGACACGATCACGTGCGCGCCCTCGGCGGCGAGACGCTGAGCGATCGAGCGTCCGATGTTGCTGGTCGAACCGGTGACGAGAGCCGTCTTCCCGGAGAATCTGTGTGTCATGTCTGCGACGGTAGAGAGCGTAAATTGGACTTACAAGTCCAGTATTTCGAGGAGCGGCATGGGCCTGACGCTGTTCCTCGAGGCGTCCATGGAGATCCTGTTCGATCACCTCCGCGGCTGATCCCCGAGCAGTACGCTCGACAAGACGGCGAGCTGACCTCGACGTCGTCATGGTTCACGGAGGAACCCATGCCACTCACCAGAGTCCACAATCTTTCGATCTCGCTCGACGGCTTCGCGACCGGGGAGCCGCAGTCGGCCGAGGCTCCGTTCGGGCATGCCGGCGAGCGCCTTCACGAATGGATGTTCGCCACCCGCTACTGGGATTCGTCCGGCGGCGCGGGCGCGGACGACGCGTTCGCGCAGCGGCACAGCCAGGGCATCGGCGCCGAGATCATGGGTGCGAACAAGTTCGGTCCGCCAGGATGGCAGGACGACCCGGACTGGAAGGGCTGGTGGGGCGCCAACCCGCCGTTCCACTCGCCGACCTTCATCCTCACCCACCGGCCGCGTCCGCCGGTGGAGATGGAGGGCGGCACGACCTTCTACTTCCTGGATGCGCCCCCAGCCGAGGCCCTGGAGGCCGCGTTCGAGGCCGCCGATGGTCAGGACGTACGTCTTGGGGGCGGGGCGACAGTGGTGCGCGACTTCGTCGCCGCCGGGCTCGTCGATCTGATGCACCTGGTCCAGGTCCCGATCGTCCTCGGTCGTGGCGTACGCGTCTGGGACGGGCTGGAGGGCACGGAGAAGGACTACGACATCGAGGCGGTCTCGACACCCAGCGGCGTCACCCACCTGACCTTCACCCGCAAGCCTGCTGACTCCTGACGCCGGCGAACGGTCCGTCGAGGGCCGCCCACTGCAGGAGCATGACCGTCTTGCCGTCGATGATCCGGCCGTCCCGGGTCATCGCGAGCGCCTCGGCGAAGTCGAGCTCGAGCACCTCGATGTCCTCGCCCTCCTCGGCGACTCCTCCTCCGTCTCCGGTGCGGCTCGCCGGCGAGTAGGCCGCCGAGAAGAAGTGGAGCCGTTCGGTCACCGACCCGGGGCTCATATAGGCGTCGAAGACGTGGTCGACGTCGGTGAGGCTGATGCCGAGCTCCTCGGCGCTCTCCCTACGGATGGCGGTGACCGGATCGTCGGCATCCAGCAGCCCCGCGGCCGCTTCGATCAGGAGCCCGTCAGGATGGTCGTTGACGTAGACCGGATATCTGAACTGCCGCGTCAGCAGGACCGTGCCTCGCTCGACGTCGTAAGGAAGGAGCACGGCGCCGTTCCCACGGTCGTACGTCTCGCGCTGCTGCGTCTCCCAGCGCCCGTCTCGTCGGCGGTAGTCGAACGTGGTGCGCCTGAGTACGTGCCACCCCTGCGAGGTCAGGTCGACGTCTCGGACCACGACGTCGGGGTTGCGGGTCAGCTCCCGCCCGGCGCGGTCGAGACCGATGCGGCCTCGATGGTCGGGGACCTCGATGCCAGGGCGTGCGTGGGCTTCAGCTGTCGTCATGGCGGCAGATTACATGCAATACTGTGCAAGAGCAGAAAGGAACGTGCATGCTCGTTGGACAGCGCCGCGCCCATCTTCTGCGCATTCTGGACGAAACAGGCAAGATCGTGGCCAAAGACGTCGCTACAGACCTGGGCATCTCCGAGGACAGCATCCGCCGCGATCTGCGCGACCTGGCCGCGGAAGGTCTGTGCCAGCGGGTCTACGGTGGCGCGCTCCCCGTCTCACCGGCGGTGGTCGACTACACCACCCGTCACAGCGTCGAGCCCGGCGGAAAGCGCGCGGTAGCGGCCACGGCCGCCGGCCTCGTACGCCCCGGAAGCACGCTCATCCTGGACGGAGGCACCACCGCCCTCGCCGTCGCGGAGGCACTTCCCCGGGACTTGGAGTGCACCGTCATCACCAACAGCCCGACCGTCGCCTCGGCCCTCCTGCAGCACCCGAGCGCCGACCTGTTCCTCCTCGGCGGCCGGGTCTTCAAGCACTCCGCCGTCGCCTGTGGCGCGGCAGCCGTCGAAGCAGCCCAGAACGTCTCCGCCGACCTCTGCCTCATCGGCGTCACCGGCGTCCACCCCGAGGCCGGCCTCACCACCGGCGACGCCGAGGATGCCGCGATGAAGCGCGCCCTGGCCGCGCGTGCGGCCGAGACGTACGTCCTCGCCTCCTCGGAGAAGATCGGCACCGCCTCCCCCTACCGGGTGCTCCCCTGGGATCAGGTCACCGGCATCATCACCGACGCCGACCAGACCGACGACGTGATCAAGCAGCTGTCAGCACTCGACGTCGAGATCCTGCACGCCGGCGGCGCGTTCTAGGAACGAGTCCCATGCCCAGCGGATCACCGAGTCGCCCGGGCTCCAGATCCGAAGGCCGCCCCACCCTCGCGGTTGCCATTCCAGAGCTCCTGGCGACCGTCGATTTGCCCGAACCCGAGGATCCGACCACCGATACCCGCATCAGAGTGTCTTCTTCATGAGCACACGACGGTATCCATCCTCGATCAAGTACCCGGTCTCCTCGAACCCCAACCGCGCGTAGAGTCGGCGATTCTCGGTCATCGCCTCATGCGTGAAGAGCTCGACGTACGCCGCGCCGCGGGCCATCGCGCGAGTCTCGACCTGGGCGATCAGCGCCCGGGCGATCCCCCGCCCCTGATGGTCAGGCGCCACCGCGAGGTTCTCCAACAGCACGCCTTCGTCCCCTGGGTGCCTGGTGACCGCGTATCCGGCAACGACGTCATCAGCCATCGCCACCCAGACCTCGCCGGACTCGATCGCCTCCTCGTAATCTGCCCCCATCGGCCCCGGCTCGAGCCCGATCCGATCCACATACTTCGCGTACGCCGCCAGCGCGATCTCCCTCAGCCTCGGCGCGTCCGCCGGCTCCGCCGGCCTGATCGGGATGGCGCTCATGGTGGCAACCGTACGACGCACGGCCGAGGTCTATGTGCGTCTGGTGAAGCGGATATCGCCGCTGGATAGGCGCTCGTGGAGGTATGCGGCGTCGTGGGCGCGGTGGTGGTGATGACTGCAGAGCAGGGCAGCGTTGTTGAGATCGGTGGCCCCGCCTCGGGCCCATTCGATCCAGTGGTGGGCCTCTGCCCAGGTGCCGGGGATGTCGCAACCCTCGGCCTCACAAGTCGCCGACCTGAGCAGGAGGGCTCGGCGTTGGGCCGCGGTGAAGAAACGTTCCTTGCGGCCGAAGTCGAGGACCTCCGAGGCACCACCGAGAACCGCCGGGATGATGTTCGCGGTGCACGCCAGCCGCCGGGCCTCGGCCGCCGTGATCGGACTGCCACCGACGATCTGGGCGATACCGGCGTCCTTGCGGAGCTGGTCGATGTCGATCGTGACGATCACCGTCGTCGCATCCCCGCCGTGGATCGGCAGCCGGGTCGGGTCGAGGGTTTCCAGCATCTGGCACAACGCACGGCCCAAGCGCCGGTCGTAGGGCAGGTACTCGCCTGTGTCGGTGTGGGTGCCGTCGTCGCGGCGTGGTGAGGCAAAGGCCTCGAGGTTGGTGGCCAGCCGGTCCGCGGCCGCGTCCGGGATGACCGCAGTGATCCGGGTGGTGCCGTCCCCGACACGGCGCATGGCCAGTCGGGTCTTCTTGCGGGCGTGGGCCTCCTCAGCAGCGAGCCGTCGCGCTTCTTCGGACTCGGCGATCTCGGGCGCGATGACATCGAGGATCCGGCGGCCCAGGCGACGCAGCTGGGTGGGATCGAACTGGGTCGCGTAGGCGACCAACGTCTCCTCGGCCTTCGTCTTGATCTCCGGATCGAGGTCAGCAGGGAGGTCATCGAGGGAATTGATGATCACCTGGGCCTGGGCCGGGTTGCAGGCACCGGCGCGCATCGCGGCCGCGACCTGGTGGTAGGTCCGGTCCAGGGCCTGAGCCAGTCGCAGGTCGGCGCGCAGGGTCTCGGGGCGCTGGTGGGTGTGGTGATGCAACCACGCCGCGACATCCCGAGCCGCGGACACAGCAGCGACGTCATCAGCGGTAGCGAGTACACGCAGCTCGAGTTCAGCCAGCTGCGCCTTCGCGCGGGCGATCTCGATCAGGGTGGTGGCCTTCTGGTCGGTGGCCATAAACGACGGATTCGCCTCAGAGACTCGGCCAAGCGCGGCGGTGACAGCGACCACGGCCCCGAGCACGGGGTGTTGTGGCTGTTGCAGCGTGGTCATCACGGTCACCTCCCGACGTACGAACTCTCCACACCCACTGATGCGGATGTGTTCTGGTTCGCTGGTCTCGGAGGCCCGGCAGTACGGGCTATTACTTACCCTCGCAGCTCAGCGTTCACGTCCCTGGTTCCCCTGGATTACCCCACACCCGTTGTGTCTCGGGCAGATAGGGCACGCCTCTTCCGATGTGGTCGGCCTTCACGTTCATGCCTGCGCCGAGCCTACCACACCACGCAAACGATCGGAACTCAATCAGGGACAGGTATCCCAAACTCAGCCAGACCGCTGCTGGTAGTCCGCAAGACAGGTAAATGGCACCCACCCAGGCACCCTGGTTCTAAATCTCCCAACCCAAACCCGGTATTGGCCCCACCCACGCTGGAACCCAAGCACAAATGCCCGAGTAACCTGCGAGCATGAGTGAGCCGCTGGACGACGGGCCGTTCTACCACGGCACAAAGGCCGATCTTCGCGAAGGAGATCTACTCACCGCCGGGTTCCGCTCCAATTACAAGCCCGACGTCGTGATGAACCACATCTACTTCACCGCGCTCCCCGACGGCGCAGGCCTGGCCGCCGAGATCGCCCCCGGCGACGGAGATCCACGGGTCTACCTCGTCGAGCCGACCGGCGAGTTCGAGAACGACCCCAATGTCACGGACAAGAAGTTCCCCGGCAACCCGACCCGTTCCTACCGCAGCACGGCACCGCTGAAGATCGTCTCCGAGGTCCACGACTGGACCCGACTGACCCCGGAGGCCTTGCAGACGTGGCGAGACCGCCTCACTGCCATCCGCACGGATGATCGGGCCGAGATCATCAACTAACCGATCAGTGCAGGGCGGCGTCGGCCGAAGTCGTACGCCAGGCATAGAAGGTGATCGTGAGCCCCGCCCGCGTGGGAGCGCAGGTGAACGGCCCAGCCTCGGCGACGAGGTCCGGGGCGAACGGAACGAGTCGGACGAGCTGAAGAGGCCCACCGTCGACCGCGGCCCGGATGGTGAGCGCGTCACCGGATCGACTGACCCGCATGAGGACCTTCCGATCGCGCCAGTCGGGCACCGCCGCCAGCGACCAGTCGGACCTGCCGTCGGTGACGACAGCGCCGAGCTGCGGCCGGCCGTCGGCGTACTCGACGCCGGCCTTGACCCAGTGCGTCTCGCTGACGCGTACGAAGATCCCGGCCTGGTCGAACTGCTGCGAGAACGCGGCCGTGAACTCGACCTCGACCGCCGTGTCCTGGGCGAAGGGAGCCAGCAGGGCGTGCTCGCTGTCGTGGACGAACCCGTAGGAGGTCGTACGCCACGCGTCGCTCCCCTCGGCGGCGGTGACGAGCAGGTCAGAGCCGCGCGCGACAGCGGCGACGGGCGGATGGGTCCAGCGCCCACTCCCCCAGCGGATCGAGGTCAAGGCCCGTCAGCCCTCGCGAATGGTCATCTTGGTGAGCCGGTCGCCGTCGATGTCGAAGACGAACTTCGAGCGGCCGTTGGCGTGGGTGGAGCGCCAGTCGCCGATCACGGTCACGCTGGTGCCCGCGGCCTCGACCTCCTCGACGGCGAGGGTTCCCTGCGCGCCGATGAACTCATTGTCGCTCCACCCCTTGATCTCCTCCCGTCCCGTGAAGACACGGCCCCAGTCGTCGACCGCTCCCCCCTCGGTGAAGGCGTCGAGGAACGCGGACTCGTCGTGCCGGTTGACGGCCTCGATGAAGGCCGCGACCGGTTCAGGGATCGTCTGCTCTGTCATGTGCACTCCTTCTCAGCGGGTGGTGTCGCAAGTATTCAGTGTCGCTCCTCGAGCCCCACGGCCTCGCGCAGGATGCGCACCGAGTCGGCGAGTTCCTCGTCGTCACGGGCCCGGGACTCCATGAGATCGGAGAGGGCCGAGGCGATGACGTTGAGCTTCTCGTGGGACGCCTCCTCCGAGCGCCGCCCGGCGTTCTGGAGCAGCACCAGCAACAGCAGCGAGAGGACCGAGGAGCCGGTGTGCACGGCCAGCTCCCACTTGGTGCTCGAGGACCAGAGCGGGAAGCTGACCGCCCACACCAGCAGAACGCCGACGATCACATAGAAGAACGGAGCATGGCTTACCACGGAGGTGACCACCTCCACGAAGCGTTCGAACCCGTTCCGTCCGTCGCCTCGCTGACGAGACTTCCTGGCCTTGTTCTCTACGGTCATGCGCACACCGTAGTCCCGATCGCCGCCGCTCAGGCCGCGATGACGGAGGTGACCAGGACGTACGCCGCCGTGCCGGCGAAGATGCTCAGCGTCATGCTGCCTCGCCACAGGTGCAACCCGATCGTGATCGCGAGGGCCAGTGCGGCCGGCCCGGCCGAGGTCAGGACGACAGGGTCCGTGTCGCGGAGGGTGTAGGCGGCGAGGATGACCATCACGCCGACGGGCATCCGGTCGCCGATGTAGGCCAGCAGCGCGCTGTGGCGCAGCGGAGCAAGCATCGCGAAGGGAGCCGCGCGAAGGGTCCAGGTGACGGCCGCGGAGACGAGGACGGCGGACAGGACGTACCAGGGATCAGTCACGCCTGCTCCTACGGGAGGCCAGGACGTACGAGCAGACCAGCGCGACACAGAACATGCCCATCGCGATCAGCAGCATGTTGTCCCGCGAGATCAGCGCCGCGACGATCGCGCAGCCCAGGGCGAGAGCCGAGATCGGCAGAGACCGACGGACCTTGTACGCCTCGATCCCCAGCACCGCGAACAATGCGGTGACCGCGAAGTCGAGGCCGACCACCTGCGGCGGGATCAGGGAGCCCAGCCCGGCGCCGGCAGCCACGCAGAGCACCCACGCCAGATGGAAGAAGGCCTGGATGCTGACGATCCTGGTCCGCGACCACCCGGCCGCCTCCGGCGTCGCGGTGAGCGCGTACGCCTCGTCGGTCAGGGCGAAGGTGCTGTAGGCCTTCCATCCGCGGCCGTGCACCCGGTGCATCGGGAACGAGATGGCGTAGAAGACGTGCCGGAAGTTCACCAGCAGCGTGCTGACCGCGATCTGCGCCAGCGGAGCAGCGGCGGCCAGGAGGCCGACCAGCAGGAACTCCATGGAGCCGGCGAACACGACCGCGCCGAGCACCGGCGCCCACCACCAGGAGAGCCCGGACTGGACCACCAGTACGCCGAGCGCGAGCCCCAGCGGCACGACCGCGACACAGGCGGGAAGCACGGTGCGCCACCCGGCGGCGACCTCCTCGCGGGTCCCCGCGGGCTCCCGGTGCGCCGTCCCCATCTCCATCACCTGCATGTCGCAAGCCTAGGAAAGTTCTGACGTCCTTGGGTTGCCCATTGACGATGCTAAAGTGCCGCTATGCGCAATGATCATGCGATCGACGACCTGGATCGAGCAATCATTGCCGAGCTCGAGGATGACGCCCGACTGAGCAACGCCGAGCTGGCCCGACGGGTCGGACTCACCCCGGCGCCGTGCCTGCGCCGCGTGCAGCGCCTGGAGCGCGACGGCGTGATCAAGGGCTACCACGCCAGCATCGACCCGAAGAGCGGTGGACGCGGTTTCGAGGTCATCGTGGCCATCGACATCGCCGTCAACGACGGCAAGACCATCGAGGACTTCGAGACCGCCGCCGTCGCCGTCCCCGAGGTCACCGAGATGCGCCGCATGCTCGGCCAGCCCGACTACTACCTGCGCGTCCAGGTCGCCGACCCCGATGCGTACGAGGCCCTCATCGTCGGGACGATCTCCCGGCTGCCCGCGGTGAACAGACTGCTCTCGCACCAGACCATGCGGCTGATCAAGGGCTGAGCACCTGTCGCGTCCGGTCGTCGGCGGGGACGAAGGTCTCCAGATGGAGGCCGTTGAGCGTGACGTCGGCGGCGCTCTCGATCTGGCTGGCGACACTGAAGAAGCGGAGCACGTGGCCGCCCACGTCGATCTCCAGCGGGACGACCGGGTCGGCCAGCGGCCGGGCGGACGGCACGTCGGCGGAGGGGTACGCGGTGACCTCGTCCCGGAGCGCGACCAGGGCCGGGTCACCGCCGGTGTGCGTGATGCGCCGGCTGAGCTGGTGGAGCAGGTGGGCACGCCAGACGGGAAGGTTGCGGATGCGCGGGGCGAGTCCTCGCGGATGCAGGCAGAGCCGGATCACGTTCAGCGGAGGCTCGAGCAGGCTCGGGTCACAGCCAGCGAGCAGCCCGTCGACGGGCTGGTTGGCATCGACGATGTCCCAGTGGTCGTCGAGGAGCAGGGCCGGGTACGGCGCGTGGGCGTCCAACAGGCTGCGCAGGCCGGCCATCACCGGCGCGAGCGCGTCGTCGTCGGTCGCGCGGTGTGGATAACGAGGGGCGAACCCTCCGGCGAGCAGGAGCCGGTTCTGCTCGGCCATCGGCACCCGCATCACCTCGGCCAGTCGGACGATCATCTCCGGTGTCGGCCGGGAGCGCCCGTTCTCGACGTAGCTCACGTGCCGTGTGCTCACCTCGGCCTGAGTGGCGAGCGCGAGCTGGCTCAAGGACCGCAGCTCGCGCCAGCGGCGAAGCTCGGTGCCGACGGACGATGCCGATGATGGCGGCGCTGACGGTGACGTCGCGGTTGAGATCACGGCCCGAGGCTAGCCAACCCGGCATCGCAACGGCCATGACCTCAGAGGTTATCGACCAGCGCACCGACCAGCGGCGAACCTTCTCGTGGCAACCCGATCCGAGAGAAGGAAGACACCATGAACGACATCGTGACGCGCTACCTCGACACCTGGAACGCCACCGACGAGTCGGTGCTCACCGAGCTGCTGGCCAAGCACTGGTCCGACGACTGCGTCTACGTGGACCCGCTCGCCGACGTCCAGGGCCGCGAGGCCGTCGGGGCGACCATCCAGGCCGTACGTGCGCAGTTCCCGGACTTCGTGTTCACGCCCGTGGGCGCCGTCGACTTCCACCACCAGCAGGCCCGCTTCCAGTGGGGTCTGGGACCGGCCGGCGAGGAGCCTGTCGTCATCGGCTTCGACGTGGTCGTGGTCGACGAGGACCAGCGGATCCGTGACGTACGCGGCTTCCTCGACAAGGTGCCCGCCTGAGGTCAGGCGCGTGGCAGCACGCCCACGAGTGCGGCGCTGCACGAGGTCCGCAGGGCGTCGCGCAGATCCAGGTGGAGTACGCCGAGGTCCGGCTCGTCCGCATAGGCGGCGAGCAGGCTCGGCGGTGGCGGGACGTACGCCGCGAGGGCGCCCGCCGAGATCAGGCTCATCAGGCAGAACGTCTGGGCGCCGTCACCGAGCTCGGGCAGGTGACGGCGCACGAGCTCGATCATGGTCACGAGCTTCGCGTGGGAGGCGCGTTTGTGGCGCTTGACGACCTCGACCGAGACGTTGTGCTCGAGGACGCCGCCCTGCGCGCCGAAGAGGTCGCAGAGCACCATCCGCTCCGACAGCGACCGGCTGAGGACCTCGGCCAGTTGGTTCGCCCGCGCCTCCGGTGACGCGTCGGCCTCGATCCCCGCAGCAAGCTCCTCGGCCAGCTCCTCGAGCCACCTTCCCAAGAAGTCGTCGAGCAGCTCGAGCAGCACCGCCTCGCGCGACTCGAAGTAGCGCAGGACGTTCGACTTCGCCAGCCCCACCCGCCGGCTGAGCTCGTTGAGACTCACGTCGGCCACCGGCATCTCGTCGAGCATCGCCGCCGCCGTGTCCAGGATCGCCCGGCGGCGGATCTCCCGTTGCTCGTCGCTTCGCGCCCGTTGGAATGTCACACCCCCAGGCTAACTTAAAGACCGCCGGTCCCTTGACATCAGACCGCTGGTCTCTTAAGTTGGTCGTAACAGACCGATGGTTCTTTAGGGAGCGGACAATGAGTGACACCTGGACCGAGCAGCACATCCCCGATCAGAACGGCAGAGTGGCGATCGTGACCGGCGCCAACACCGGGCTGGGCTACGAGACCGCCCGGATGCTCGCCGAGCACGGAGCCCACGTGGTCCTGGCCGTCCGCGACGTCGAGAAGGGGAAGCAGGCGGCCGCGCGCATCGGCGGCGACGTCTCCGTCCAGGTCCTGGACCTGACCTCCCTGGACTCGGTCCGGTCGGCGGCGGCCGACCTCCGCGCCGCCCATCCGCGGATCGACCTGCTGATCAACAACGCCGGCGTGATGTACACACCGAAGCAGACCACCGAGGACGGGTTCGAGCTGCAGTTCGGCACCAACCACCTGGGCCACTTCGCCTTCACCGGGCTGCTGCTGGACCACCTCCTCCCCGTCCCCGGCTCCCGGGTGGTCACCGTCAGCAGCATCGGCCACCGCATCCGGGCCGACATCCACTTCGACGACCTGCAGTGGGAACGCTCATACAGCCGCGTCGCCGCGTACGGCCAGGCCAAGCTCGCCAACCTGATGTTCACCTACGAGCTCCAGCGCCGGCTCGCACCGCACGGCACCACGGTCGCGGTGGCCGCTCATCCCGGCGGGTCCAACACCGAGCTCGCCCGCAACACACCCGCCGCGCTTCGGGTGCCGCTCACCTGGCTCGCGCCGCTGATCACCCAGCCGGCCGAGATGGGCGCCCTGCCGACCCTGCGCGCCGCGACCGACCCGTCCGTCATCGGCGGCCAGTACTACGGACCCGGCGGCCGGGGCGAGGTCCGCGGACATCCGAAGCTGGTGACCTCCAGCCCCGCCTCCTACGACCTGCAGACCCAGCAGCGGCTGTGGACCGCCTCCGAGGAGCTCACCGGCGTACGCATCCCCCTCGACAGCTGAGCCGCGAATCAGGCCTGGTCCGCGACGAGGGGCGAGAGCGGCCGCTCGAAGAAGGTCTCCAGGACCACCGTCGCCTGCGTTCCGCTGACGCCCTCGATGGCGTAGATCCGGCGCAGCACGTCCTGCAGCTGCTCGGTGGTCGCGGTCCTGACCTTCACCAGCACCGAGGCGCTGCCCGCGATGATGTGCGCCTCCACGATCTCCGGAAGCTCGGCGAACGCCTGCGCCGAGTCCCCCATCCATGACGTCGAGTCGACCATGACGTACGCCAGGACGCCGCTGCCCACGGCGGCCGGGTCCACGTCGGCGGTGGTGCGCCGGATGACGCCACTCTCACGCAGCTTGCGTACGCGCTCGTGAGCCGCACCCGCGGAGAGGCCGACGGCCTGGCCGAGCGTGGCGTAGGACTGGGTGGCGTCGCGCTGGAGCTCGGCCAGCAGCTCGCGATCGATCTGGTCCACAGGTACTCCATTCAGAAATATCTTGCGTGAACCGTATCTCATCTTGCAGTCTTCGCCTCAGGCCGATTCAGGTTCGGCATCCTGGATATTGAGGAGTGGACTCCATGAGCAGCGATCGCCCTGGGCTGTACGAGATGCTTGACGACCGGTTCCGCACCGGGCGGTGCATGAACGGTGACGAGGCGCTGGAGGCGCTCTTCACCGGGTGCCGTTGGGCCGAGGGGCCGATCTACGTGCCCGCCTGGCGTCAGGTCGTCTGGAGCGACATCCCCAACGACCGAATGCTGCGCTGGGACGAGGAGACCGGGAACGTGGGCGTCTTCCGCCGCTCTGCCGGGCACACCAACGGCAACACCCTCGACCGCGAGGGCCGGCTGATCACCTGCGAGCAGGGCAACCGCCGGATCACCAGGACCGAGCACGACGGCACGATCACCGTGCTGGCCGAGCGCTGGCAGGGCAAGCGCCTGAACAGCCCCAACGACGCGACCGTGAAGTCCGACGGCTCGATCTGGTTCTCCGACCCCGACTTCGGCATCACCAGCGACTACGAGGGCTACCGCGCGGAGAGCGAGATCGGTTCCAACAACGTCTACCGGATCGACCCCGCCACCGGCGAGGTCAGCCTGGTCGCGGACTGCTTCGGCGCCCCGAACGGGCTGGTCTTCTCCCCCGACGAACGCCAGCTCTTCGTCTCCGACACCCGCGCCGGCAAGATCTGGGTCTTCGACGTACGCGAGGACGGCACCCTGTCCGACGGATCGGTCTTCGCCGAAGCCGGAGCCCGCGACGGCGCCCGCTTCGACAACCTCCGCTTCGACGACGGCGGCCGCCTCTGGGTCGCCGCGATGAGCGACGGCGTGCACTGCTACGACCCCGACGGCACCCTCATCGGCCGGCTGAACGTCCCCGAAGTCGTCTCCAACATCTCCTGGGGCGGCGCCAAGCGCAACCGCCTCTTCATCACCGCCGAGACCAGCCTCTACTCGGTCGTCATGGGCGTCACCGGCACCCACCCCACCGGCCCCGGGCGGCAGCCCTGGCGGTAGCCGGCGGCGATCCGGGACTTCAGAAGGCCCGGTCCGCGACCCGTACGCGATCGGCACTCTCGAGCACAGACGCAAGACGCGCGACGTCGACCGGAGCGGCGGGTGCGGTCAGCATGTCCTCGAGTGGCGTCGACTGGTCGGCGAGGTAGACGCGGGTGTAGCCGGCAGCCTCCGGCTCGAAGCGCCAGCTCTCGGCGAGGGTTCCCGCATCGTGCACGTCGTAGCCCAGGCGGTCGATCATGGCGGCTGCGACGGACTTCGCCCGCTGGTCATCGCCGGCGATCGGCAGGGCCGTGCGGTCGGCGGCGCCTGAAGGCCTGGCGAGCAGCGGGATGTGGTGCGCCAGGATGTTGTTGAACGCCTTGACCAGATGCCCGCCCGCGAAGTGTCGCTGCACGAGCTCGCTCGTGGTGACCTGCTCGTCGTCCAGCTCGCGGATGCGGCCGTCCCGGTAGGGGTAGTAGTTGCCGGTGTCCAGCACCACCTTGCCGGCGAGCAGCGACGGCGGGATGCTCGTGTGGGCCGGCAGCGGCACCGACAACACCACGACCTCGCCCGCGGCTGCCGCCTGCTCGACTGTCCCCGCCACGGCCAGCGGACCCAGCTCCTCGACCAGGTCGGCCAGGCTCTCCGGTCCCCGCGAGTTGGCGATGACGACGGGTACGCCGCCCGCAACCGCCAGCCGGGCAATGGCCGCCCCGATGTTCCCGCTGCCGATGATTCCGAGCCTGGACATGATCCTCGATCCGACGAAGGTGGTGGACTGTACGTGCTGAGACGTCCCGTCGCTATGTTCACCTTCATTTAAACATAGGACTGCGAGATACTGAGAACATGGCTAGCCGCACCTCGACTCCCCTCACGCACCCCGAGCGGGAGGAGCTCGACCTGTTCCAGGTCATGTCGGCGCTGGCGGACCCGATCCGACGGGGCATCGTGGTCCAGCTCGCCGCCTCGGCGGACCCCACGCCCTGCACCGAGTTCCCGCTGCCCGTCAGCAAGGCCGCAGGGACCCGGCACTTCCGGACCCTGCGCGAGGCGGGGATCATCCACCAGCACGACGTGGGCGTACGCCGCATGAACCGCCTGCGGCGCGAGGACCTCGAAGCGCGCTTCCCCGGACTGCTCGAGCTCGTACTGCGCGAGGCATCCTGACGGAGCGCCCGCGCCGTGATCGGCAGAAGCGCACTCACCTGAACCGGGGGATGCGACCGAAACCGCCAAGAGATCAGTGTCTGGAACACACGACTAGGGGCGGAGACGAGATGGCCAAGCAGTTCAAGGGAATCGTCAATCTCGACGTGCGGGACTCGGTCCCGGACTGGACGCCCTTCCGCGAGCCGCCGGCTCCGGAGGGCGCTCCCAACGTACTGCTGGTTCTCTACGACGACACCGGCATGGCCGCGTGGTCGCCGTACGGCGGTCGCATCAACATGCCGACCATGCAACGGCTCGCCGACAACGGCCTGACCTACACCCAGTGGCACACCACGGCGCTCTGCTCGCCGACCCGATCCTGCCTGCTCACGGGACGCAACCACCACGAGAACGGCTTCGCCCAGATCGCCGAAGGTGCCCAGGGGTTCCCTGGCCACACCGGCCACATCCCGATGGAGAACGCCACCATCGGCGAAGTGCTGCGCGAGAACGGCTACAACACCTTCTGGGTCGGCAAGAACCACAACGTCCCGCTCGACGAGTGGGCGGTCGGGGCGAGCAAGCGGAACTGGCCGCTGGCGCGCGGGTTCGACCGCTTCTACGGATTCCTCGGCGGAGAGACCAACAACTGGTACCCGACCTTGACCGAGGACAACCACTACGTCGACCAGCCCTACCTCCCCGAGGACGGCTACCACCTCTCCAAGGACCTTGCCGACAAGGCGATCTCGTTCATCGCCGACAGCAAGACTTCGGCACCGAAGAAGCCGTGGTACCTCTGGTTCTGCCCCGGCGCCAACCACGCCCCGCACCACGCGCCGGAGGAGTACATCGCGAAGTACGCCGGCCAGTTCGACGACGGCTACGAGGCCTACCGCGAGTGGGTGCTGCCACGGATGGTCGAGCGCGGCATCCTTCCGGAGGGCACGGAGCTCACCGACATCAACCCGCTGCCCGGCGAGGCCGCGCAGCCCATGGACCACGTACGGCCCTGGGAGTCTCTCAACGACGAGGAGAAGCGGCTCTTCGCGCGGTTCGCCGAGGTCTATGCAGGGTTCTCGGAGTACACCGACGCCCAGGTCGGCCGGATCATCGACTACCTCGAGGAGACGGGCCAGCTCGACAACACGATCGTCATGTACTGCGCCGACAACGGCGCCTCCGGCGAGGGCAGCCCGGACGGCACCGTCAACGAGAACAAGCTCTTCAACGCCTATCCCGAGGACCTCGAGCAGAACCTCTCGATGCTCGACCAGCTCGGCTCCCCGGACACCTACAACCACTATCCGACCGGCTGGGCAACGGCGTTCTCCACTCCGTTCAAGATGTTCAAGCGCTACACCTACCAGGGTGGCGTCGCCGATCCGCTGGTCATCTCGTGGCCGAAGGCCATCGCGGCGCGCGGCGAGGTGCGCAACCAGTACCACCACGCCGTCGACATCGTGCCCACGCTCTTGGAATGCATCGGGCTGGAGATGCCGGAGGAGGTGCTCGGGTACGCTCAGTCGCCGCTTCCGGGCGTCTCGATGAAGTACAGCTTCGACGCGGACGGACCGACTCAGAAGGTCATCCAGTACTACGAGATGTTCGGCACCCGAGCTCTGTGGCACGACGGCTGGCACGTCGTCGCCCAGCGCGCACCGAACGCCGGCGGCACCGCGACCGACCTGGTCAACGACACCTGGGAGCTCTACCGCTCCGAGGCCGACCGGTCAGAGGCGCACGACCTCGCCGCGGAGCACCCCGACAAGGTCAAGGAGCTGGTCAACCTCTGGTACGTCGAGGCCGGCAAGTACGACGTACTGCCGCTCGACAACCGGTCCATCGCCGACCTGGTCAAGGAGATGCCGGTCGCTGACGTCCCGGAGGGCGGCGTCTATCGCTACTACCCCAACACCTCGCCGGTCCCGGAGTTCGCTGCAGCGGAGATCCGCGGCCGGTCGTTCAAGATCCTGGCCCAGGTGGAGCTCGACGACGACGCGGAAGGCGTGATCATCGCGAACGGGGCCCGCTTCGGCGGGCACACGCTCTTCATCAAGGAGCGAAAGCTCTGGTACGCGTACAACTTCCTCGGCATCCCGCCTGAGCAGCAGCTGGTCTCAGCGGACGAGCTGAAGCCCGGAAAGCACGTGCTAGGAGTGGAGTTCTCCAAGGAGGGCCACGGCGAGCACCAGGAGGCGATCGGAACCACCACGCTCTACGTCGACGACCAGGCGGTCGCCAAGGGCGAGTGGAAGACACAGCCCGGCCACTTCGCACTGTGTGGGGAGGGGCTCACCGTGGGCAAGGACGGCGCCGACCCGGTCTCGCGGGAGTACTCGTCACCGTTTGCTCTCACCGGGGCCAAGATCAGGGTGGTCGAGATCAATATCGGCGACGACGTCTACCTCGACCTGGAGCGCGACTTCCACGCCGCGATGTCTCGAGACTGATGAGGATCCTCCCGTCCAGCGGGACGTGACTCCCCTTCGACCGTGTGATCGAGCAGACCGATCACACGGTCGGGGGCCGTCAGGCGGCGTCAGAGGCTCTCGGCGATCTGCTTGATGGCAGCAAGGCGACGGTCCCACTCGATGCCGATGGCATCGAGGCGACGGGCGACGGTGCTGAGCCCGGAGCCGACTACCCGATACTGGACCTCGCGCCCGGCCTGGACGGTCTCCACGAGACCGACCTCGTGCAGGACGGCGAGGTGTTTGGCGATGGCTTGCCGGGTGATGGGCAGGCGCCGGGCGAGGGCCGACGCCGAGGCGTCGCCCTCGCCCAGGGCGGCAAGGATGCTCCATCGGCTCTCGTCGCCGAGCGCGCTGCACATCTCGACCACGGCCTGGTCGATGGGGGTGTCGATGCTCATGAGCCCTGCTCGAGGAGGGCGACCAGCTTGTCGAGTTCCTCGTCCCAGCCGCCACGATGGTCTGCCATGAGCCCCGTCGGGTCGCTGGTGTGCTCGAAGCCCGTCTCGACGACGGTGAGCTGAGTGCCGCCGGGAGTCGCCTCCAGGGTGAAACGGAAGACAGTCGAACGCTGTTCGTCGACCGTTTCCGGCAGCGGTCCTTCCTCGTTGCACCAGCGGTAGGACACCTCCGACGGAGGGTCGAAGGTGTCGACCCGGATCGGCACTCTGCGCTCACCTGGCCAACCGATCGTACCGAGGGCGCCGACACCGGTACCGGTGAGAGTGATCTGGCCGAACCACTGCGAGATCAGCTCGGGCTCGGTGACGGTTCGCCAGACCTTTTCCCGGGGCGCGTTGACATGGATGGTGCGGCGTACGCTGAAGGTGTCCGCCTCGATCTCGGCCAGCGGGTTCTGTGTGTTCTTCATGGGTTTCCTTTCTCTCGGTGTCGGCATCAGCTGATGGCGACGGGTTCTGGTTCCGGTGTCCGATCTGGTTCGGTCGAGGTTGAGGATGCGGGACGCAGCGAGCGGCTGGCGATCGCGGCGGCGACGGCGATGGCGGCGAGGATCGCACCGGGACCGGCGAGGCGTTCGACGCGGTGCTGCCACGGGGCGGTGATGCCTGCGCTGCACATGCCGAGGCAGAGGACCGCGAGAACCGCGACGACGGCGCTCGTCCCCCACTGGACCATTGCGATGAGTGACGCCGCGGAGCCGACGGCGCCGACTGTCAGGGCGCGTGCGGCACCGATGTCGGCGAACCTTCCACCAGCCAACGACCCGACTGCGGCGGCGATGCCGTAGCCCATCAGGCAGACTCCGATCCAAGGCCCCGAGACCTCGGCCACACCGCCCAGGAACGATGCCCGCCAGCCGACGGCTTCGCCGAGGAGGCGGCCCAACGGCACTCCCACCGCGCCGGAGACGGCGAACCCGGAGATCACCACCGCCATCGCTCGGCCAGCCCGTTCCGGGGGGTGTGCCGAGATGCTCGTGGTGGGCATGCTCGACCTCATGGCTGAGGACCTGGCCCCCATCACCAGCGTCCCCGTGAACAATGCGCCCAGCGCGATCGCCGCTCGTGAACCGCCCGTTACCGAACGCCCCCGTCGATGAGACATCTCTCCCCCAAGGAATCTGCAACCCAATGGTTGCATGCCACTCTGGCACGCCTCACACTGAATAGCAACCCCAAGGTTGCACTAACTGCCGTGGGCGACTTCGGGACTCCCCCTGGTGGTGTACCGGGTCAGCACGAGGGCGTTCAGCAACCGCCCGACCGAGCGGGCAGGCGACTCGAACTCCACAACATCTGTCATCAACGTGCCGTCGGCGACCGATTCGAATCGGTGCTCGTGCCACCACCGCCGAAACGGCCCGTTCCCCGGCGAGCCTCAGACCTCGGAGCGGGGCTCCGGCACACCGATGTCTGTCTCTGGCCAGAGCGATCCCGCAGCATGCCCCATGAGCAGCTTGGGGTAGTAGGACCAGGCGAACCATGGCGCGACGGTCGAGCTTCCCAGTGCACGGTCGAGAACTAGACCACCAACTGTCAGAGCCAGCCCCAGGCTGCGCCGATGAGTCGAGGAACGTCGGATGATGGCGGTGGACAGCATCATGTAGCCGTATTGCGCCGCTGCCCAGGCGACGACGTTGTCGCGGGCACCCACGCGATGATCCACCCAGGCGACCACGGCAGGATGTCCGTGCAGCGCTGCGAACCTGAGGTGATCGGCATCGTCCTGGCCGGCACGCTCGTACCACCGGACGGACGCGCGAGTGTTGTTCACATACGCGCCACCGATCAGGTCGGCAGCCAGTACGGCCATGGTCGTTGTCGACCCGCCGCCCGCTCCACTGCGCTTCGCCCACATCGCCGCCCCGACCAGTCCGACGACTGCGGACCCGAGGGCGATCGTGGTGTTCGCACGAGTGGCTTCCGGTCCCACCAGGTTCGCCCAGCCACGCTTGACGGACTCTGTCCATACGCTCATCGGTTGCCTCCAGAGGCGGTTCAAACGGTTGGGTGGCTCTCGGCGAGGTCCTGCGCGGCGGCGATCACCTCGGCAGAGTTGGTGATCATGGGGAGGTGCGCGCTGGCGATCTCGGTCACGCCGCTTGCACCGAGCTGCCCCGCGTAGCCTCGCTGCATACCGACGGTCAGCTCGGCATCATCGGTGGTGACGACGTACTTCTTGAGCGGCACCGCGCGCATCGCTTCGTGCCCCGTGGTGCGGGTGGTGAAGTACTTCACCGGCTCGGGTTCGAGGTCGGCGATCAACCGCTGCACGGTTTCCTCGTCGAGCCCCGCAGCGAGGCCCTTGCGGATCACTGACTCGGGCGGCTTGGTTCCCGCGACGCGGAGGATCAGAGGAAGCAGGATCTTGTTGGGGAACGGTAGCGACGAGGCGAAGGATGCACCAGACGCGGGGATCACGGCGGCGACTCCGAGCACTGCGTCCACTCGACCCGCGGCGAGACGTGCCAGCTCCGCGGCGACCACGCCTCCAGCAGAGTGCGCGACGACACCAAATGATCCCTCGGGAGCGGCGTCGAGAGCCGCTCGAGCGTACTCAGTGACGGTCCCTGAACCTGTCGCGGGGCGAGGGCCGACCACCGACGGGGTGGTGATCCCGGAACGAACCTCGTCCCAGATCCAAGGGGGTAGCCCGGCGCCGGACAGGAAGAGGAGAGGAAGTGTCATACGGTTCAAACTACGGTCAGAGGCCGACAGGCAGGTGTCGGCATTAGGGTCGTGTTGTGGCGTTCTCCAGGTCGGCCGATCCGCATCTGACTCTCCGTCGGATCGAGCGACAGCACGCTCTCATCGAGCAACTGCGATGGCAGCGCGGCGTACCGAAGTCGGCACTCGCCTTGGCCCATGCTCTCGACGTGACCGCACGGACCGTCGAGCGCGATATCGCCCGGATGCGTGAGAGCGGCATCCCCATCCGCGTCCAGCGAGGCCCGGGAGGTGGCTATCTCTTGGATGTGCGGTCGAAGCTGGACCCCATCTCGCTCGAACCGGACGAGGTGGCGGCGCTGATCGTTGCCCTGGTTGCCCTCGGTCCCACAGCGACCGACTCGGCGAGGACAAGCATGCACAAGCTCACCCGAGCGCTGCTGCCCTCGGGGTAGCTGCGGCTCCGTCGCGCGTGTTCGACGATCGCGTCGGCATAACAGGGGGCACGTACGATCGAGTCAGGAGCTGACCCTGGTTCCCCAATGATGGGAGACCGGATGTCCGGCGCTGTTTCATCCCTTTCCACCGCCACCAGCTCGTCGACCAACACGCTGCTCACCCTCGGACTGCTCGCGGCTTCCTCGATGGAGAACGAGCACCGGCTGCCGATCCACCCTCATCACCTCGATCTGATCGACCCGGATCTCCGTGCGCGGATGATCGTCGAGCGCGGCTACGGCGCTGACTTCCAGCTGGAGCCCGGCTACGTCGAGTCGCGGGTCGGCAAGGTCGCGGATCGCTCCGCGGTGATCGAGGCAGCTGACGTGCTGCTGCTTCCGAAACCGCAGGCGGCCGACGTGGCAGCGATCCCCGAGGGCGGTGTGCTGTGGGGATGGCCGCACTGCGTTCAGGACCCCGGGCTGACGCAGACGGCGATCGACCGCCGGCTCACGCTCATCGCATTCGAGGCGATGAACCACTGGAGCCGCCGCGGTGACTTCAGCCTGCATGTGTTCCACAAGAACAACGAGCTCGCCGGCTACTGCTCGGTGCTCCATGGCCTGAGCCTCATCGGGTCCACGGGCATGTACGGGCCTCGTCGGAGCGCAGTCGTCATCGGCTTCGGTGCGACGGCACGGGGTGCGGTGACTGCGCTCACGGCGCAGGGGATCCACGACATCCAGGTCCTCACCCAGCGCGGCGTCGCGGCGGTCGGCTCCCCGATCCACGGCGCGCATATCGCCCAGCTCAACACCGGCGACGGCGAGACCCACCTCAGCGAGGTGCTCACGAAGGACGGCAACGTCCTGCTCCCGGAGTTCCTGGCATCGCACGACATCGTCGTCAACTGCACGCTCCAGGACGTCGCAGAACCGTTGACCTATCTGCGTACCGAGGATCTGGCGGGGTTCGCCCCCGGCAGCCTGATCGTCGACGTCTCGTGCGACGAGGGGATGGGGTTCGAGTGGGCGAAGCCCACCACATTCGACGACCCGATGTTCACGGTCGGCAACGGCGTCAACTACTACGCGGTCGACCACACCCCGTCATACCTGTGGAACACGGCCACCTGGGAGATCAGCGAGGCGCTGCTGCCGTTCCTTCGCACGGTCATGGAGGGACCGGCCGAGTGGGCGACTGACCTGACCGTCTCCCGGGCGATCGAGATCGACCACGGCGTGATCAGCAACCCGAGCATCCTGAGCTTCCAGGGACGCGACCCGGCCTATCCGCACATTCGCGCTGCCGAGGCGTTCAGTCGTTGAAGCGGAACTCCACCGTTCTGTCGCTGACCAACGTTTCGAACCGAGGCCGCTGAATATGATCGGATTGTTGCATGGAGATCGAGCGCATCGCCCCGATCCTGACCGTCGATGATCTCGCGACCGCCATCACCGAGCACACCGGCGTGCTCGGCATGCGGGTGGTCATGAACATGGGGTGGATTGCCTTCCTTGCCGACGACGCCGGCCACCAGATCGGATTGATGACCACTGACGCAACGGCCTCGGTCAACCCGGACGTCTCGATCTTCGTCGACGATGTCGAAGCTGCCCACGCCGCGGCAGTGACTGCGGGCGTTGAGATCGTGCACCCCCTGTCCACGGAAGAGTGGGGCGTGCGCCGATTCTTCTACCGCGACTCGTCCGGGCGGGTGATCAACGTCGGCACCCACACCTGACCGGGGAGGACTGCGAAGATGCTGCCCCTACGACTCATCCGAGCCGACGCCCGGTCCTACGTCCGGTCCGAGCTTTGGGGTACGACAGGTGGCGGGTGCCGTCGCGGCGACTTCATGGCTCCGGGTCACTCGGGCCCGAGGGAGTCGGACGCCTCGATCCGGTGTGCGTGCCGCACCGACACCGAACCGGCGTACCCCTCGACGAAGCCGACCACCACGTCGTACTCATCCCCCGCGGTGGAGCGCAAGGTGAGCGTCCAGGAGTTGTCCGCCGCGTGGTGCTCCTCCGCGCGGAGCGACAGGGCGTCCGGGTCCACGGCGTACGCCGTCGCGGCCGCGCGCCGGGTGCGCTGGACCGCCGACTCCCGCGAAATCGGCGTCCGCTCCGGCTGGCCGACCACCTCCATCACGTCACGAAAGGCGCGGGACACACCGGCGTACGACGCCTCCGAGACGGCCGTTGTCCGGGGCCCGGTGTTCACCAGCAGCCCGATCTCGAGGGCACCCGGACTGGCGCCCCAACTGGTGTGCCATCGGTGCTGGTGCAGCGAGTAGTGCCGCCGCGCGTCGGCCCCGGCGTACAAGACTGGCTCCAGTGCGGCGAGGATCCCCCGCTCGTCGAGGACATCCTCGCCTCCCCCGCCGTCCGGCTCTGGGACCGACAGGTCGAGCAAGTACTGCCGATCCACCTGCTCGTCCGGGCTGGCCCGATAGCCGACCTGGACCCGCACCGAGTCCACCCGGCCGAGAGTCAGCAGCGAACGCGAGTCATCGATCGCACAGTTAGTCATCTCTCCAGACTTCTCCTGGTCCCCACCAGGGTCAAGCGCCAGACCGTGCGCCGAGTGCTTCGCGAAGCTGTCTCGAGGCGGATCGCGGGGTAGCGCCCGCCCGCCAGATGGCGAGCAGCAGATCCGCCCGCGGCCGGCCAGGCTCGGTCCAACTCGGCCCGAGTCCTGCCTGGCGGAGCACGTCGATCAGGTCGTCGTCGGCTGCCGTACGCGCTTCGGCCCAGGCCAGCGCGTACGCCTCATCGACCCGGTTCAAGGTCGTCTCGGTCTCTACGATCGCAGGCGACACCGCGACCACGGCTCGGGACTCCTGTCGGTGACGCAGGAACGCGATGAGGAAGTAGACCAAGGCACCTGCCCAGCTGAAGACCAGCACCATCACGATGTCGAGGACGTCCAGCCCACTCATTGCGTCCCGGGGTCCAAGCAGACCTTGACTGGCAAGCAACGTGGGAGCCCTGAGGTCACCGGGTGACTTCGGGACTCCCACGTCGCTGCTGCATCAGCACGGGGAGACGAGTGCTCGCGCCACGAGAGCCATCAGACCTCAGGCGCAGAGAGAGCGTCGACCAACCACGCGTTCCGTTGCTCCAGCAGCTTCGTCATGTACCGAGTCAGCACGAGGGCGTTCACGAACCGCCCGACCGCTCCGGCCGGCGACTCGAACTCCACGACATCCGTCATCCGGGTGCCGCCGGCGACTGGTTCGAATCGGTGCTCATGCCACCACCGCCGAAACGGGCCGGACTCCTGCTCGTCCACGAACCGGTACGGAGCGTCGTACTGACTGATCACCGAGGTCATCGTGAACGGGATCCCGAAATGTCGGGCTCCCCAGGTCACTGAGTCGCCGAGACGCATCACACCCGAGGTGACACCGGCGATGGCGCGCTCACCCGAGTCGGACATCGACGACTGGTGCGCGTCCACGGACAAGCTCAGCTCAAAGCACCGCCCCGGCGTCGCCGGAATCTCAGTGGTGAGCTCGATCCGTGGCACCTGAAGATCCTGGACTTCGGTCAGTCCATGCCTTCGACGATGCGGAAGTCGCGCTCGACACCGTCGGAGAGGGCGGCCAGCGCCTCCTGGTAGGCCGCACTCTCGTGCGCCGCGACGGCCTGCTCGAAGCTGTCGAACTCGATCAGGACGGTGCGCTCGGCGATTCCGGCGTCATGCGCCACGACCCGACTGCCACGGCTGAGGACCCGACCGCCCCCGGCCTTGACGGCCTGCGGGGCCAGCTTGTTGTAAGCGGCCAGCTTCTCAGGGTCGGAAATGGTGCGGTACGCGCTGACCCAGTAGCCCTTGGGCATGGAACCTCCAGTGTTGGGTTGAGTGCATCTGACGTACGGGTAGCGCAGCACGCCACCCGGCGGCCGATCCGGTCCGTCGCTCAGACGTTGAAGCGGAACTCCACGACGTCGCCGTCGGCCATGACGTAGTCCTTGCCCTCCATGCGCACCTTGCCGAGGTCGCGGGCCTTGGCTACGGAGCCGGCGGAGATGAGGTCGTCGTAGGAGACGATCTCGGCCTTGATGAAGCCCTTCTGGAAGTCGGTGTGGATGACACCGGCGGCCTCGGGGGCGGTGGCGCCCTTGGGGATCTCCCAGGCGCGTACTTCCTTGGGGCCGGCGGTGAGGTAGGTCTGCAGGCCGAGGGTGTCGAAGCCGACGCGGGCCAGGATGTCCAGGCCGGGCTCCTCGACGCCGGCGTCGGCCAGGAACTCGCGGGCCTCGTCCTCGTCGAGCTCGACCAGCTCGGACTCGAACTTCGCGTCCAGGAAGATCGCCTCGGCGGGGGCGACCAGCTCGCGCATCGAGTCCTTCAGGGCCTCGTCGGCGAGCTCGTCGGAGTCGCAGTTGAAGACGAAGATGTAGGGCTTCGCGGTGAGCAGCATCAGGTCGCGGATCAGCGCGCGGTCGATCTTCGTGGCGATGATCGGGGTGCCGGCCTCGAGGGCCTCCTTGGCCTCGACCGCGGCGGCGAGGTTGGCCTTGAGGTCGGGAGCCTTGCGCGACTCCTTCTCCAGCCGCGGGATCGCCTTCTCGACCGTCTCCAGGTCGGCGAGGATCAGCTCGGTCTGGATGGTGGAGATGTCGTTGGCGGGCTCGACCTTGCCGTCGACGTGGGTGACGTCGTCGTCACGGAAGACTCGGGTGACCTGGCAGATCGCGTCGGACTCACGGATGTGGGAGAGGAACTTGTTGCCCAGGCCCTCACCCTGCGAGGCGCCGCGCACGATGCCGGCGATGTCGACGAACTGCACCGTGGCCGGCAGCAGCTTCTGGGACCCGTAGATCTTCGCCAGCTCGGGCAGCCGCTCGTCGGGCACCCCGACGACACCGACGTTGGGCTCGATGGTGGCGAACGGGTAGTTCGCCGCGAGTACGTCGTTCTTGGTCAGAGCGTTGAAGAGGGTCGACTTGCCCGCGTTGGGAAGTCCCACGATGCCGATGGTGAGTGCCACGATCGACAATCCTAGGGTCGTACGCCGACCACGGCCGAAACGCCGGACAGCGCAGTGGGGCGGCCAGGCCAGAACCGCCGATCACGAATTCCGACGGTAAAGGGCCTTCACCCAATAGGCTCGCGTCCCGTGAACGCCCCCGATGCACCACAGCGACTGCGCGAACCCGCACATCAGGTCTCAGAGAGCGCACCGGCGTACTGGCGTACGGCGGAGGCGATCGGCGCCGTGATCTGGCTGGCCCTCGCGGTGGGTGCGGTCGTGGCGGCGGTCCTCGTCCCGGAGGGCTTCTGGACGTGGATCCTCTGGCTCGTCGCCGTGGTATTCGTCCTGGCGCCGGTGCCGGGGCTGACCTTCGTGCCGTCGATCCGGTTCCGGATCCACCGGTGGGAGGTGACCGACATCGCCGTCCATGTACGCCACGGGTGGATCACGGTCGTCGACGAGATCGTGCCGCTCTCCCGAGTACAGACGGTCGACTCGACCCAAGGGCCGCTGATGCGGCGGTTCGGGCTGCGTACGGTCAAGGTCTCCACCGCCTCCTCCGCAGGCATCGTCCAGATCGCCTGCCTCGACGACGCGCTGGCGCTCGAGGTCGTCGCGAAGCTGGTGGCGATCACCGCGGCGACGCCTGAGGACGCGACGTGAGCACGCCCGAGGTCCCTGACGTTCCTGAGATTCGCGAGGTCTCTGAGATCCCTGAGGTACCTGACGCTCCTGTCGTCCCGGACGCGGAGTGGCAGCGGCTGGCCGGCTGGACCGCGGTCGTCAGCCCGCTCTCGACGCTGCGCCAGGCGATCATCCCGGCCGCGATCGGTGCCTTCGGTGCCGGGCAGGCGAACGTGTTCATCGGCCTGCTGGTCGCGGCCGGCATCGCGGTGGTCGCGGCCCTGGCCGGCATGGTCCCGTGGCTGACCACGAGCTATCGGGTGACGCCGACCCACCTGGAGGTACGCAAGGGTCTGCTCAACCGCACCACCCTGACCGCGCGGCTCGACCGCGTGCGTAGCGTCGACCTGAGCTCGACGCTCATCCACCGCGCGCTCGGGGTCACCAAGGTCAATGTCGGCACCGGGGTCGACGAGGGCCAGATCACCCTCGACTCGCTGACCAAGGACGCCGCCGCCCGGCTGCGACGCGAGCTCCTGCACGCGGCCCCAGCGACATCGACATCCGCGCCATCCGCGTCCGCCGTGCCCTCAGCTGAAGGTTCATCGCCAGAGACCGAGCCCGCCGAGGCCCCGTCCGAAGGCGAGGTCATCGCCAGACTCGACTGGTCCTGGATCAGGTACGCCCCGCTCAACCTCAAGAACCTTGCGATCGCGGTCGGCGGTCTGGGTGCGGTCTTCGGTGCCTTCTCCGACCTGATCCCGTGGGGGTCCTTCGGAGTCCGGGTCACCAACGGCGAGGTCAACGGCGTCCCGGTCGACGAGGTCGTACGCATGCTGTTCATCGCCATCCCGATCGCGATCGTCGGGGCGGCCGCGGTGTGGGCGATCGGGTCGTGCGTCGGCTACGCGGTGCGTTGGTGGGACCTCCAGGTTGTGCGCGAGCAGGGCCGGGAGGGCACCACGCTGCGGCGCAGCTTCGGCCTGACCAGCACCCGCGCGACGACGGTGGAAGAGGCGAAGGTACGCGGCGCCACCTCCACCGTCGGGCCGCTGATCGGTCTGGCCGGCGGCGCCGACCTCAACCTGCTGACGACCGGGCTCGACGACAACTCCCCCGCGGTGCTGCCGACGGCCCCGGAGCAGGTCGTCTCCGAGGTCGGCACCGACATCCTCGGCGAGGACGCGTTCTCGGCGGCGCTCGCCGGCCACGGGCCACGGCCACGCCGGCGCTACTGGTTCCGGGCGGTCGTCGCCACCGTCGTGTGGACGCTCGTCGCGCTGGTCCCGACCGTGCTGATCGGCGTGTTCGGCGACATCTGGCTCTGGTGGATCCCGGTCGCCATGCTGGTGCTGGCCCTCGTTCTCGGGCTGCTCGGTGCCGAGCTGCGTCACCGCCACCTCGGCCACGCGCTCACCGACCGCTACCTGGTGGTCCGCTCCGGCTCCTACACCGCCGTACGCACCGCCCTGCAGACCGACGGCATCATCGGCTGGCGGGTCAGGCAGACCTTCTTCGACCGCCGCATCGGCCTGGCCCAGGCCACCGCGATGACCGCGGCCGGACAGGAGCACGTCGACATCCCGGACGTGCCGCTCGAGACGGCCGTCGCCCTCACGGCGGCGGCCACGCCGCGTACGGTCTCGGAGTTCGTCGAATAACCCGTTCCGCTACGGACAGGCTTCGGTGGATGATCCGGCCATGACTATCCAGATCCGCCACCTCACCTTCGACTGCGCCGACCCCCGCAAGCTCGGGGAGTTCTGGTCGGCCGTCACCGGCTGGCACCTCTTCTACGACGAGGACCCCGAGGTGATCGTCGCCCGCAGCTTCCCGTCGAAGGAGCTGATGTTCCTCTTCGTCCCGGTGCCCGAGGCGAAGTCCGCGAAGAACCGGGTCCACATCGACATCAAGCCGGAGGACACCACCCGTGACGAGCTCGTCGAGCGCGCGCTCTCACTCGGCGCGACCATCTTCGGTGACCACCGCAAGGAGGACGGAACCGGCTTCGTCGCGCTCCGCGACCCCGAGGGCAACGAGTTCTGCATCGAGCGCGGCGAGCACGAGATGACCTCGAGCGGTCCGATGACGATCGGCCTCAAGATCTGACCTCAGCGGGCGAGCACCCCGACCCGTCCGCCCGCACCGGCGGCCCAGCAGACACCTCGGGCGCAGTCGACGGTGTGGAAGCGGGTCTGGGTGGCGCCGAACGGCTTCCAGGAACGGCCGTTGTCGTGGCTGATGTCGCTGCCGTTGGGGCCGACGGCGATCGCGGTGCGGCCGCCGATCCAGGCGACTGCTTCGCGGTATCCGCCCAGGTCGGAGTCGGAGTTGGTCCAGGTGCGACCACCGTCGGTGGAGTAGGCGGCGCGGTCGACGCCGTCATCCTCGAGGCCGAAGTCGCCACCGACCGCGATCCCCTGGCGAGGGTTGCGGAAGCCGAGCCCGAAGACGCCGGCGGCCTCGCCGGTCGCGATCGTGGAGTCGGCGGCGGACCAGGAACGACCACCGTCGTGGGTGGCGTAGATCTTCGCGGCGGCGCCGCCCCCGCCGATCCAGGCGTCGCGCGCCCCCGCGGTGACCAGGCAGGTCCCGCTGGCCGAGTAGCCGAACTCGCCCGGCGCCTCCAGGCCGCGCGTGTCGGCGATCGTCCAGGTGTCGCCGCCGTCGGAGGTCGTGATGATGCGCCACTCGCCGTCGACCGGGTCGCTCATCGCGATCCCGCGCTTGCCGCCGGGCCAGAAGTCGACGCAGTTGTAGAACGCGGCCGGCTCCGCGGACCGGAACGTCTCGGTCCAGGTCGCTCCGCCGTCGACGGTCTTGTAGATCCGGCTCGCCTCGCCCTCGCCGATGGAGAGCACCACGGCCTCCCTCGCAGAGCTTGCTTCGACGTCTCGGAAGAGGAGCCCGTCTGATCCTGGCGGCGAGACCTCGTCCCAGGTCCGGCCGCCATCGGTCGTACGGAACACTCCCCCGCCATCCCCGCCGACCCACGCGGTCTTCGCGTCGACGGCGTCCAGCGCCCGGAACCCCTGTGTCGTATCCACGTTCACAGACGTCCAGTCGTACGCACCCCCTGACTGCACTGACTGCACAGCCTGCGCCGCCGGCGCGAGCGTGAGGGTGGTGAGAGCGAGAGTGGCCGCCGCTGCGGCTCCGACAACGATGCGCACGAAGGTTCACCTTGGCCCTGCGAGGCCGTTCTGTCCACCGATCCGGCAAAACTCGTCCGCCGAATCGGCGGCAACGGCAGGCGAATCTGCAGTTGTGGACGACGAAAGTCGAGTTTCGTCCTCCACAACTGCAGATTCGGCGGGCCAGATGTGCGGACTCGGGAATTTTCTTCCGTGACCGGTTGGTAGCCCCTAGAGTGAATCGCCGTGCCGCGTACCAGCGGTGCAGATGGGGAGGTTGTCATGAGCAGAACGACACTGACCAGACGCGGAAGGTTGGCGGCTGCGGGACTCGCGGCCGCGGTGGCGGTGGCGATGCCGTACGCAGCAACGCACGCCGCCGAGCCGGATCCGCCCGCGACGACCGCCACCAAGAAGCCGACGCAGCACGGCCAGATCGTCTCGCTGATGCGCCACATGTCGCTGCAGCAGAAGGTCGGCCAGCTCTTCGTGATCGAGGTCTACGGACGCGACGCCAACACCGTCAGCGACACGGCGAAGGCCGGCAACCAGAGGCTCTACGGGGTGGACACCCCGGCGCAGGCGATCGCCAAGTACCAGCCCGGCGGGGTCATCTACTTCACCACCCGCGGCCCCGACAACATCGGTGACGCGGCCCAGGTGGCGACGCTCTCCAACGGTCTCCAGCGCGCCGCGCTGCAGCAGCGGCCCAAGATCCCGCTCAACATCGCTGTCGACCAGGAGGGCGGCGCGCTCGTGGCCCGCTTCGGTCCGGCCAGCGGCGCCACCCAGATGCCCGGCCAGATGGCGCTGGGCGCCGGCGGCTCGACCGAGGACGCAGCCCGATCGGCCGAGGTGATCGGCACCGAGCTGGCCGCCGTCGGGGTCACCCAGGACTACGCGCCCGTCGCCGACGTCAACCTCAACCCCAACAACCCGGTGATCGGGATCCGCTCGCCCGGAGCCGACTCCGCCGCGGTCTCCGACATCGTCTCCGCCGAGGTCGGCGGCTTCGACGACGGTGACCTCTCCTCGATCGCCAAGCACTTCCCGGGCCACGGCGACACCGGCACCGACAGCCACTACGGCCTGCCCGAGGTGACCCACAGCCGCGAGGAGCTCGAGGCGATCGACCTGCCGCCCTTCGAGGCCGCGATCGACGCCGGGATCGACGCGATCATGACGGCTCACGTGACCGTGCCCGCGATCGACCCGAGCGGCGAGCCGGCCACCATGTCCGAGCCGATCCTCACCGGTCTGCTCCGTGAGGAGATGGGCTTCGACGGCCTGATCGTGACCGACGCCCTCGACATGCAGGGCGCGAGCGCGACGTACCCGCCCGACGTCGCTCCGGTCGAGGCGTTCCTCGCCGGCGCCGACCAGCTGCTCATCCCGCCGCAGATGGACACGGCGTACGCCGCGGTCCTCGACGCCGTCAAGAACGGCACCATCTCGCGCAAGCGGCTCGACGAGTCGGTCTACCGGATCCTGAAGCACAAGCTCGACAACGAGATCTTCAAGAGTCCGTACGTCGACCCGGCTGCCGCTCCGGCGGTCTTCAGCAACCCGGCGCACAAGGCCGACGCCCAGGCGATCTCCGACCGCACCACCACGTTGGTGAAGAACGACGACGGCCTGCTGCCGCTGGCGCCCGGGGCGAAGAACGTCCTGGTCGCGGGCTGGGGCGTGGACACGACGGCGGGCATCGCGGCCGGGCTCCAGAAGCGCGGCGCGACGACCCAGGTGCTGCAGTCAGGCACCACTCCGACCGACGCGCAGATCGATGCCGCGGTCGCGGCTGCCGCGGGCAAGGATCTGGTGGTGATTCCGACCAACAACGCCTGGCAGATCAACCCGGCGACCGGCCAGCCGACACCGGCGGCCGTGGCCCAGACCAAGCTGGTCAAGGCGCTGCTCGCCACCGAGGTCCCGGTGATCGTGACCGCGATGCGCAACCCCTACGACGTCACGTCCTTCCCTGAGGCGGCAACGGTTCTCGACACCTACGGCTACACCTCCCACCAGCTCGAGTCGCTGGTGCGGGTGCTCTACGGCGAGGTGAACCCGAGCGGCAAGCTCCCGGTGGAGATCCCGGATCTCTTCCCGCTCGGCCACGGGCTGTCCTACTAGGAACCCCATGAGAGCGGCCCTCCCGGGAAACCGGGAGGGCCGCTCTCTTGCTGCTGGTGGATCAGGAGCCGTACAGCGCCCGGATCCCGGCCGCGTCGGAGGCCTGGAACTCCAGGTCCTCCGAGCCACCGTTGCACTGCGGGTAGTGCATGATCGAGGACGAGTCGTACGGGGTCAGCGCACGCCAGTTGTTGTCCTCGAAGCAGGTCGCCGACTCGGGCCGGGTGTGCTCGTGGCGGAACCCGAGGGTGTGACCGAGCTCGTGGCCGAGGATGTCACCCGCCTCCCAGTTGCCCGACGAGAAGATCGAGTCGTCGATGAGCACGTTGCGGGAGCGCTTCGAGGTCGACGGGAAGAACGCCCGCGCGATGTACTGCGAGGTGCTCACCGGCTCGACCGAGAAGAGCACGTTGGAGTTGCGGGTGTTGCAGGACGCGTCCTGGGCGGGGACGTAGATGAACTCGACCGCCGAGCTGGCCGCCTCCCACATACCCTCGCCCTGCGCCATCGCGGTCACGATGGCGGCCTTGTCGGTGCCGAACTTGTTCGAGACACAGTAGGTGAGGTTGAGCGCCTGGGAGGCCGACCACTTGTCGTCCTTCCCGCTGACGGTGTTGACGATGAGGCCGTCCTCGGGGACGTGCTTCGGCGCCGAGACCATCGACTCGTAGAACTTGTGCAGGTCACCCTGGTTGGAGACGACCTCGTCGCCGTTGACGACGTACTGACCGTCGAAGTCGACGTACGTGGACGCCTCGAACTCCTTGTAGCTCGGTGCCTCTTGGGCGAATGCGGGAACCATCGACGCAGTCAGCGCCGCGGCACCCGCAGCCGCGGCGATCATCATGGGAATACGAACTCGCATAGCTCTTCCTCCTGGATTTGTGAACGGCCGCCGGCGATTGACGCCGGCAGCCACAGGAGATTCAAGCGTTGCGACTAGGGATGGGCTATAGAAACTTCGGTGAAATTGCCGTTGAACAGGCAAAACTTTCGAGTCGAATTCCTACGTTTGCCACCAGGAGTGTCACGGAGCGGGCCAGATCACGTTGTCGTTGTCGTCGACGACCGCCTCCGCGAAGGACGTGTCGAACCAGGAGGCGGCCTGCTCGGGCGTGACCTTCTGACCTGCGTACGCCGTCACGACCCCGGCCAGCGCCGCGACGTTGTCGGGGTCGACCGAGCCGAACCTGCCCGGGAGCGGGTTGTCGGCCGCGACCGCGACCTCGGTGCGCCAGATGGCCGTCTCGTGCGTCTCGTCGGACTCGGCGCCGGCCAGATCGTGCTGGTAGCCGATGCACTCCTCGACGTGGTCGTCGGCGGCGCAGTAGGTGTAGGCCTTGAAGACGGCCCGGAGGAAGTCCTCGACGGCGGTGGGGTGCTTCTCGGCCCAGGCCGGGTTGACGGAGTAGGCGCCGAGGGAGCCGGGCACCTCGAAGTCGGTCGGCTCCCAGACCGTGACCTCCTCGCCGGCCTCCTTCAGCTGGTTGGGCTCGTTGGAGACGAACCCGACCAGCGCATCGACCTGGCCGCGCGGCAGCACGCCGGGGTCGTAGCCGACCTTGACCTGCTTCACCTTCGCCATGTCGACGCCGGCCTCGGCGAGCATCGCCTGCACGCCGACCGGGACCCAGCCCTTGTGGCCGAGGGTCTTGCCCTCGAGCTGCTTCAGGTCGGTGATCTCGGTGCCGGTCATCAGCACGTCGAGACCGGCGTTGGAGTAGGACGAGACGCCGAGCACCTTCAGCCCGCTCGCATTGGAGGTCATGATGTCCTGCTCGGAGAGCGGCCCGACCTGCACCTTCCCGGCGGCGATCAGCTTGGCGTTCTGGGAGACGTCGCCCGAGCCCGGCTGGAGCTCGACGTCGAGGCAGAGATCTTTGAAATAGCCCAGCTGATCTGCGGCGATGGCCTCCATGATCGAGGCCGACGCCTGCCAGTAGTAGCCCGACATGTAGGTGATCCTGCCGGCCTTCTCGTTCTGCTCGCAGCGCTCGGCCGAGACCGCGCTCCCCTGCGGGTCGGCGGAGTCCTGCGAGGACCCGCAGGCGGTCAGCGCACCGAGCAGGACGACCGCCGACGTGAGGGCAGCCGCGAACGGACGTACGCGAGACATGAAGGGCTCCTTCAACTCAGGTCAGGACTCGTGCCAGTGGAGCACTCGACGCTCGGCGAGCGTCACGAGCCAGAACAGCAACGACCCGAGCGCCGCGAGGACGAAGATCGCTGCCCACACCGTAGCCAGTCTGTTCTGCGAGCTGGCCACCTGTATCACGCTGCCGAGGCCGTCGGCCGACCCCGCGGCGGAGAGCTCGGCCACGACGGCGCCGATCATCGACAGCGGGAAGACGATCCGGAGCGACGCGAAGACGTAGGGCAGCGAGGCGGGCACCCGCAGGTGGCGCAGCACCTCCAGCCGGCTCGCGGCCACGGTGCGGTAGACCTGCAGCACCGGCGAGGGCACCGCCCGCAGCCCGGTCGCCACGTTGATCAGGATCGGGAAGAAGCAGACCAGCGCGGTCAGGACCACCTTCGGCCCCATCCCGAAACCGAGCGCGACCACGAGCAGCGGCGCGATCGCCACCAGCGGCGTCACCGAGAGCACGACGGCCACCGGCATCACCGCACGCCGCACCACCGCGATCTCGCTCACCACGACGGCGAGGGCGAAGGCGGCGACGAAGCCGATCCCGAGCCCCACCAGTGCCTCGCTGAGGGTGACCAGAGTGTTGCTCAGGAAGTAGCCGGGGTCCTCGGTCAGCACGCTCGCGATGTCGCCGAGCGGCGCGAACAGGTAGGGCATCCGCCGCGCGCCCACCTCCCAGGCAAGCCCGAGCACCACGACGAGAAGGACGAACGGGAGCCAGTAGCGCGGGCGGAGCAGCCGGGTGCGGCGGCGCAGGCGGCGCGCGGCGAGCTGCTCGGGGGTGGGGACGACCAGATGTGGCCGCTGCCGAGGGGCCGGCTGCGTACCTGAGTCCAGGGTCACGAGACGACCTCTCCGTGGCTGAAGGCGTCCCTCAGGCTGCCCCGGAGGGCGAGCTCGTAGGCGTGGAACTCCGGCGAGGTGAGGAGCTCCTGGTGGCGGGGGCGGGGCAGGTCGATGTCGATGACGTCGGTGATCCGGCCAGGTCGCGGGGCCATCACGACGACCTTGTCGGACAGCCTGACCGCCTCGGAGATCGAGTGGGTGACGAAGACGACCGTCGCGCGGGTCTGCTCCCACAGCTCCAGCAGTTGCTCCTGGAGCGCCTCGCGGGTGAACTCGTCGAGCGCACCGAAGGGCTCGTCGAGAAGGAGTACGTCGGGGCGCAGCCCGAAGGCGCGTACGATCGCGGTCCGCTGCTTCATGCCGCCCGACAGCTCAGCGGGGAGCTTGTGGAGCGACTCCCCCAGGCCGACCTCGCGCAGCATCGCCTCGAGGTCGGGGCGGCCGCGGTCGCTGCGGCGGTTGGCCCCGCGCCGATTGACCTTGTGCGGCAGGGTCACGTTGCCGAGCACGCTCAGCCAGGGCAGCAGCGCGGGAGACTGCGGCACGAACCCGAAGGCCTTCGCCTCGGCCGCCTCCTTCGGGGTCAGACCGCACACGGTGATCCTCCCGGCGTCGGCCGACTCCTGCCCGCTGATCAGCCGCAACAGCGTCGACTTGCCGCAACCCGAGGGCCCGATGATGCTCACGAACGTGCCGGGATCGATGGTCAGATCGATGTCGTCGAGGGCGATCAGCTCGGCGAGATCTGCCTGCTCGTAGAGACGACGGACCCCATGCATCTCGATCGTCGCGCTGCCCACGCCTCAAACGGTAGTCCAATACGTCTTCTGGATAGTCTGACGGGCGTGCGTATCGCCACCTGGAACATCAACTCCATCCGCTCCCGCATCGACCGCGTCGAGGCCTTCGTCGAGCGACACTCGATCGACGTGCTCGCCCTGCAGGAGACCAAGGCCAAGCCCGACCAGATCCCGACGATGGGCTTGGAGGCCCGCGGCTACGAGGTCGCCTCGGTCGGCTACGACCAGTGGAACGGCGTCGCGCTGATCTCCCGGGTCGGGCTGACCGACATCCAGGTCGGGTTCGAGGGGATGCCGTCGTTCAAGGACGTCGCCGAGGCCCGCGCGCTCACGGCGACCTGCGGTGACGTACGGGTGACCTCGGTCTACGTCCCCAACGGCCGCAAGCCGGACGATCCCCACTATGCCTACAAGCTGGAGTGGCTCGCGGCCCTGCAGAAGGCCTCGCAGGCCTGGCACGACGGACCCTCGGCCATGGTCGGCGACTGGAACGTCTGCCCCTTCGACGAGGACTGCTTCGACCCCAAGCAGTTCGTCGGCAAGACCCACCTCACCCCCGCCGAGCGCGACGCCTTCTTCGCCATCGAGAAGGACTTCAAGGACGTCGTACGCCCCTTCGTGCCCGGCCCGGAGGCCTACACCTACTTCGACTACTACCGGCAGCGTTTCGAGCGCAACCGCGGCCTGCGCATCGACTTCGTCCTCGGCTCCCCCTCGTTCGCCTCACGGGTGACGGGCGCGTCCGTCGATCTCGACGAGCGCAACCCCGCGATCGGCACCGGCTCCCCCTCCGACCACGCCCCGGTGATCGTCGATCTCGCCGACTGACGACGATGCCGTGAAACGGGAGCGACGGGGAACGGTCTGGTCCCGCGGCACGGTCTGCGCGGTCCTCCTTCTCGTCATCGCCGGCGCGATCCTCTTCCGCGCCCATCTCCCATCGGCGTTCGGTATCGGCAGCCTCGTGGAGACGTTCCTGCCGTGGCTCGGCGCCGTGGCGGTGCTGGTCCTGCTCGTCGGGCTGGCGCGACGGTCGGCCGCCGCGGTCATCGCGTTCATCGTGCCCGCCGTGGCCTGGGGCTGGACGTTTCATCCCAAGCTCTCCGACGTTCCCGCCTCGAACCCCGACCTGGTCGTCGTCCAGCACAACGTGAGCGACACCAACACGGATATCAGCGGGACCGTCCGCGAGATCCTCGCTGCCTCGCCCGACATCGTGACGCTGAACGAGGTGGTTCCCGAGCTGGTCGGCGACTACAGCCGGGCGTTCGGAGCTGCCCTCCCGCACCACGAGACGTACGGCACCGTCGGGGTGTGGTCGGCACGACCTCTCGAGAACGCGACACCTCTCGATCTGCGCCCGGCGGGCGTGGACGCGTCGTGGAGACGTGGGCTGCGGGTGGAGACGAGGCCTGCCGACGACGCCCCGGTCGTCGCGGTGTATGCGGTGCACCTGCCCTCGATCCGGCTGGGCGTCCGCGGCCTGGACGTCACGGCGCGCAACGGGAGCATCAAGCTTCTCGCCGAGGCCTTGCGGGCGGACGACGCCGAGGTCGTGATCGTCTCCGGCGACTTCAACGCAGACGCGGGTGACCGCGCGCTACGTCCGGTCATCTCCCAGGTCAGCGAGCCGCAGGACCGCTTCGGGTTCACCTTCCCGGCAGCCCTCCCGGCCATCCGCATCGACCACGTCTTCGCCCGTGGCGCCGAGGTCGAGGACGTACGACCGTTGGACCGGACCGGGAGCGATCACCTTCCCGTGGTCGCGCTACTTCGGTGGCAGTGACTCGGCGGTGGCGACGCCGCGCTCGACCCAGCCGGCGAGGGCATCGCCGTTGAGCAGGTCGGCGGCGACGTTGACGTAGCCGGACATCGTCCGAGCACCCATGATCATCGGCTCGGCGCCTGCCGCGAGGGCGGCCTCGTAGGCCGACTTGCCGGTGCGTACGAGCAGGTCGTCGGCACCGACCGCGCACGCCATGTTGCCGTTCACCATGAACGCCAGCCCACCGAACATCTTCACCTCGGTGGTGCCGGCGGGCATCAGGTCCCGGACGCGTTCGGCCAGCTCGACGTTGTGCGCCATGCCTCCATGGAACCACGAACCGCCGACCGTGCCCATCCGAACAAATTGTCGGTGGTCCCTGCGAGTATCGATGTCATGGAGATCTGGATCCTCGTGCTCGGACTGGTGATCGGTCTTGCCCTGGGCGTCGTGCTCGGGGTGCTGTGGGCGCGGGCCCGGAGCGTGGGGACGGTCGCGGCCGGGATGGTGGACCAGGCCGAGGTGATGCAGGGGCTCGACCGGCTCAGCGACCAGATGCAGCATCTCGACCGGGAGCGGGCCCGCTGGCAGGGGCAGTTCGAGACGGAGGTCGGGCGGCTCCAGACCGAGACCCGGTCGCTGTCGACGGCGCTGCGGAAACCCCAGGTCAGGGGCCGCTGGGGCGAGATGCACCTGCGCCGCGCGGTGGAGCTCGCCGGCCTGGTGGACAAGTGCGACTTCTCCGAGCAGGTCCATCTCGAAGACGGGCGACTGCGCCCCGACCTGGTGGTGCATCTGTCCGGTAACAAGGAGCTGGTCGTCGACTCCAAGGTCCCCCTCGACGCCTACCTCGACGCCGCGTCCGCGGACAACGAGGACGACTACCGCGCTCACCTGCGCAGACACACCACCCAGCTGCGTACGCATGTGGACCAGCTGGCCTCGAAGTCCTACTGGCGCTTCCTGGAGGAGTCGCCCGAGTTCGTCGTGCTCTTCGTGCCGGCGGAGTCGTTCCTCTCGGCGGCGCTGGAGACCGAGCCCGGCCTGATCGAGTACGCCGCGGAGCGCCGGGTGGTGCTGGCCTCACCGACGACACTGATCGCGCTACTGCGCACGGTGGCGCACGGATGGTCCCACGAGGCGCTCGCCGAGCAGGCCCGGGAGATCCACCGGCTCGGCCGTGACCTGCACCAGCGTCTGTCCACCATGTCCGGCCACCTGGACGGGATCGGGCGCTCCCTCAACACCGCGGTGACCCGCTACAACCAGGCGATCGGATCCCTCGACAACCGGGTCCTGGTGGCCGCCCGTCGTTTCAATGAATTATCGGTAACCGACGATGAACTCGAGACACCGCGACCGGTGGAGATACGCGCTGTGGAAAGGCTGAGCAGCGTAAGGGAGGATGATCGGCGCGCCGCCGAAAATGACGGTGTGCCGGGCCCTACCGTGGGTTCTGATACACAGGCTGCATTCGAGAGATCGTGACCCCATGAGCGAGCGCCAGCGAGCGACCATAAGCCTCAGGCCGTCGCGTCCGTACCATGGCGCTTGCGCAACGGAGGCGGCGGCATGAGTCAGCGCACCATCTGGGAGGAAGGACGCGAGTCCGGCCGCCATGTTGTCGCGCTCGGATCCGCCACCTCGCTGACGGTCACCTTCGTCGATCTGCTCATCGATGACCAGATCGGCCTGCTCTTCGACTTCACCTTCGTGGCGATCGCGCTGACGCTCGCGCTGATCGTCAGACCCAGCGACTTCTTCGTGGTCGGCGTGCTCCCGCCGCTGATCATGCTCGGCATCTTCATCCTGCTGGCCGCGACCCAGCCCGGGTCGATCGCCGACGCCGGGGACGGCTTCGTCCAAGCCGTGGTCAGCGGCCTCGGACACCACGCGATCAGCCTGTTCATCGGCTACGCCCTGTGCCTGGGCTGCCTGGTGATGCGCCGCCGGGTTCTGAAACAGCGCATCGAGACCCGCGACGAGGTCGAGCGCGAACGCGCCCTGGCCTCCTGATCAGTCCAGCGCCAGGAACCCGGAGACGTCGCCGGCACCCTCACGGATGACCTCGGGCTCGCCGTCGGACCAGTCGATGACCGTGGTCGGCTCGGCCGGGGTCTCGCCGGCCTCGATGACGATGTCGACCTGGTGGTCGAGCGCCTCCTTGACGTTCCACCCGAAGACCTCCGGCTCGGTCTCGCCGGGCAGGATCAGCGTCGAGGACAGCAGCGGCTCACCGAGCTCCTCGAGCAGCGCCTGCACGACGGCGTGCTCGGGGATGCGTACGCCCACGGTCTTCTTCTTCGGGTGCATCAGCCGTCGCGGCACCTCAGGGGTCGCCGGCAGGATGAACGTGTAGGGCCCCGGGGTCGCGCTCTTGATCGCCCGGAAGGCGCTGTTGTCGACGTGGACCATCGTGCCGAGCTGCGCGAAGTCCTTGCAGATCAACGTGAAGTGGTGGCGGTCGTCGAGGCCACGGATCTTGAGGATCCGGTCGCGACCGTCCTTGTTGCCGATCCGCGAGCCGAGCGCGTAGCCGGAGTCGGTCGGGTACGCGATCAGCTGGTCGTCACGCAGGGCATCGACGACCTGGCTGATCAGACGGGGCTGCGGGTTGTCAGGGTGTACGTCGAGAAATCGGGCCACCCCTCGACCCTAACGCCCATCACGGGTCGGGGATCAACCCCTCGCGGCAGCGGCTTTCAGGTCCTTGCGGAGTTCCGTGGGCAGCGCGAAGATCAACGACTCCTCGGCGCTCTTGTGTGCCAGGGCGTCGGGGAAGCCGCGCTCCTTGAGGAACTCGACGACACCCTCGACCAGCTTCTCGGGCACGCTGGCACCAGAGGTGACCGAGACGCTGCGTACGCCATCGAGCCAGGACTCGTCGATCTCACTGGCGTCGTCGACGCGGTAGGCCGCCTTGGCGCCGGCCTCGAGCGCGACCTCGACCAGGCGGACCGAGTTGGAGGAGTTGCCGGAGCCGACGACGATGACCAGGTCGCTGGCCCCGCCGATCTCCTTGACGGCCTGCTGGCGGTTCTGGGTGGCGTAGCAGATGTCGTCGCTGGGCGGGTCGAGCAGCTCGGGGAACTTCACCCGGAGCGCGGCGACCGTCTCCATGGTCTCGTCGACCGAGAGGGTGGTCTGGGAGAGCCAGACGACCTTGGAGGGGTCGGCGACCTCGAGTCCGGGTACGTCACCGGGACCCTCGACGAGCGTGGTCGCCTCCGGCGCCTCACCCATGGTGCCCTCGACCTCCTCGTGACCGGCGTGGCCGATCAGCAGGATGCTGTAGCCCTCGCGCGCGAACCGCTTGGCCTCCAGGTGGACCTTGGTGACCAGCGGGCAGGTCGCGTCGATCGTCTTCAGCTCACGCACGGCGGCGTCGGCGTGGACCGCCGGGGAGACACCGTGGGCGGAGAAGACGACGGTCGCGCCCGAGGGCACCTCGTCGAGCTCGTTGACGAAGATCGCGCCGCGGTTGCGCAGATCGTCGACGACGTGCTTGTTGTGCACGATCTCCTTGCGCACGTAGACGGGCGCGCCATAGAGGTCCAGCGCCTCCTCGACGGTGATCACGGCCCGGTCCACCCCGGCGCAATAGCCGCGCGGCTCCGCGAGGAGGACAGCCTTCTCGTCGTCGGAGATCAGGCGTGGGGTGCCGAGGTCGATGCTCATGGGACCAGTCTAGAGACCGTGGCGTGACACCTCTAATGTCGGTGGCCCGCTCTAGGGTTGGCGGCATGGCCCTCGACACCTCCCCCGAGTCGCCCGCTCCGGTGCGGCAGATCGCGAACGCGATCGGCGGCTGGATCGACAAGCTCGGGGCGGTCTGGGTGGAGGGGCAGGTGGCCCAGATGAGCCGGCGGCCGGGGATGCAGACCGTCTTCCTGACCCTGCGCGACTCGGTGGCCGACATCTCGGTGCCGGTGACGTGCACGCGGTTCCTGCTCGACAGCCTGAATCCGCCGCTGGTCGAGGGCGCCTCGGTGATCATCCACGCGAAGCCGTCCTACTACGCCAACCGCGGCACCTTGTCGCTGCAGGCCCGCGACATCCGTCCGGTCGGGCTCGGTGAGCTGCTCGCCCGGCTCGAGCAGCGCCGGCAGCTGCTGGCCGCCGAGGGGCTCTTCGCTGCCGAGCTGAAGCGCCCGCTCCCCTTCCTGCCGACCAAGGTCGGGCTGCTCACCGCCGCGAACTCAGCGGCCGAGCGGGACGTGCTCGAGAACGCGAAGCGGCGGTGGCCACAGGTGCGGTTCGAGGTGGCGTACGCCGCGATGCAGGGGGCGCGCAGCGCTGCCGACGTCGTCGAGAAGCTGCAGCGGCTCGACCGCGACCCCGAGGTCGACGTGATCGTCATCGCCCGCGGCGGCGGTTCGGTCGAGGACCTGCTGCCGTTCTCCGACGAGCACCTGATCCGTGCGGTGCACGCCGCGCGCACCCCGGTCGTCTCCGCGATCGGCCACGAGCCCGACTCGCCGCTGCTGGACCTGGCCGCCGACGTACGTGCCTCGACGCCGACCGATGCCGCCAAGCTCGTCGTACCCGACGTGGTCGAGGAGCAGCGGATCGTGGCGACCGGACGCGACCGGCTCCGCGGCGGGATCGCCGCGCTGATCCACCGCGAGCAGACGCTCTTGGACGCGTTGCGTTCGCGGCCGGTGCTGGCCGACCCGCGCTCCCTGATCGACGCCCGCCGCGACGAGGTGACCTCGCTGCGCGACCGTGCCCGCCGCACCGTCGGGCACGCCCTCGACCGGGCCGCCGACGACATCGGCCACCATCGCGCCCGCGCCCGCGCGCTCTCACCCCTGGAGACGCTGAGACGGGGGTACGCCGTCGCCCAGGATGCCGACGGACACGTCCTCACCAGCGTCGCCGACGCCGCCGAGGGCGAGGCGGTCAGCATCCGCCTCGCCGACGGCCGCCTGACAACGACCATCACCTCGATCGAGAAGACTGAGCCCACTAAGGACGTAGCCGATGACTGACGACGACAAGAACCTGTCCTACGAGCAGGCCCGCGAGGAGCTGGTCGAGGTCGTCCGCAAGCTCGAGGCCGGCGGCATCACCCTCGAGGAGTCCCTGGCCCTGTGGGAGCGCGGCGAGAAGCTGGCCACGCTGTGCCAGGAGTGGCTCGACGGCGCCCGGAAGAAGATCGACGCCGCCGTCCAGGACTGACGAGACGTCGCTCCCGCCGCCCGAGACGTCGCTCCCGCTGGCCGAGTTGTCACAGCGCTGCCACCTCGGCCGACGTAGGTGACGCCTCGGCCGACGCGGGTGACGTCTCGCTACTTCAGGGGCTCGGTGGTGACGAGGGCGAGGTAGTCGCGTACGTCGCCGTCCTTGGGACCCCAGAGCATCAGCGTCTGGCCGTCGACCTCGGCGGAGTAGCCGGTGTCGCCGCCAGAGTCGGACCATTCGGTCCAGGTGTCGGCGACGTCGGTGTCGATGCTGACCTCGTCGCCCTCCTTGGCCTGTGTGTCGATGTTCTTCTGAGCCAGCGCCTGCGCCGAGCGGGAGGAGAGCTCCAGGCCGACGTAGGAGGTCTCGCCCTTGACGAACGACATGGTCCACGACGGCTCCTCGCCGCCCTGGTAGGACGGGTCGGTGTTGGCGTACCAGCCTGAGGGCAGCTCGCGCGGGTAGACGACGTCGAGGTCGGCGACCTGGGCGCTGCGTACGGCCTCGGCCCAGTCCGCCTTGTAGGTCTCGTTGGCTCCGCTGACCTCGCGCTCGAGGTTGCCGCGCCACTGCACGATCAGCACGATCGGGACGACGAGGACGAGCAAGAAGATCATCGACCCGATCAGGGCACCGAACGTGCGTGGGTAGCTGCGCGCCGGGGTCTCCGGCTGCTCGCCCGCCGGCTGATTCGACGGCTGGGCGGGCTGCTGCTGATCGGTGTCGCTCACGCCCTCCATGGTCCCACTCGGTCGATGTTCCCTCGAATCGTGGTCCCGACAAGCTCGACCACCGAATCGAAGCGTTCCGCAGATGAGGACACTTCGCGCGTGATTTCGCCGCAGATGCGATACTCCTCCCGTGACCACCTACCGTATCGCCGAAGCCGCTGGTCTCCTCGGCGTCAGCGACGACACCGTGCGCCGCTGGATCGACGCGGGACGGATCGAGGCGAGCACGGAAAACGGCCGGGCGGTCATCGACGGCATCGTTCTGGCCGAGCTGGCCTCGGAGCTGGCCGATGCCCCCGATCCGGTCCGGGCGAAGGCGGTCAGCGCCCGCAACCGGATGCTCGGGATCGTCACCAAGACCACCCTGGACACCGTGATGGCCCAGGTGGAGATGGTCTGCGGGCCCTACCGGATCGTCTCCCTGATGAGCGCCGAGGCCGCCATCGAGCTGGGCCTCGAGCCCGGTGTCAGCGCGGTCGCATCCATCAAGTCAACCAACGTCGTCGTGGAGCGCCCATGATCAAGAACCCACGAATCGGTGCCACCGTCGCGGTGGCGGCCGCCCTCGCGCTCGCCGGCTGCGCGAGCTCGAGCGAGGGGTCGGAGGACCGGGAGCTGACCGTCTTCGCGGCGGCCTCGCTGACCGACACGTTCACCGAGCTGGCCGAGCAGTTCGAGAAGGACCACCCCGGCGTGAAGGTGACCACCAGCTTCGGCGGCTCCTCCGACCTGGTGGCCCAGATCGAGGACGGCGCCCCGGCGGACGTCTTCGCCTCGGCCGACACCAAGAACATGGACAAGCTCGGCGACCTGGCCGTCGACCCGCAGGACTTCGCCGCCAACACGCTGGAGATCGCCACGCCGCCGGGCAACCCGGCCGAGATCACCGGCTTCCAGGACCTCGCCAAGGCCGAGAACAAGGTCGTCGTCTGCGCGGCCGAGGTCCCCTGCGGCAACGCGACCGCTCAGATGGAGGAGGAGACCGGCGTCGACATCGAGCCGGTCAGCGAGGAGCAGTCGGTCAGCGACGTACTCGCCAAGGTCACCTCCGGTGACGCCGACGCCGGGGTCGTGTACGTCACCGACGTGACCGCCGCCGGCGACACCGTGACGGGCGTCGAGTTCGACGAGGCCGACCAGGTCGTGAACACCTACCCGATCAGCACCATCGACGGCGCCGACGACGCCGACCTCGCGCAGGAGTTCGTCGACCTGGTGCTGAGCGGGACCGGGCAGAAGGTACTGACCGATGCCGGCTTCAGCCAGCCCTGATCTTCTCGGGACCGCCAGGCGGACGGACCGGCAGAGGGGGGTCGGTCCGTCCGTCGGTATGCCACGCTGGCTGTGGTTCCCGGCGGCCCTCGCGGCGGCGTTCATCATCCTTCCGCTCGCCGCGATCATCCTCCGCGTCGACCTCGCGAGCTTCCCGGCGCTGATCACCTCGCCATCCGCGCTGGAGGCGCTCTGGCTCAGCCTGCGCACCTCGGTGGCGAGCACCGCGCTGTGCATCCTCCTCGGCGTACCTCTCTCCACCGTCCTCGCCCGCACCAGCTTCCGGGGTCAGGGACTGGTGCGCTCGCTGGTGCTCCTTCCGCTCGTGCTGCCCCCGGTCGTCAGTGGCCTGGCGCTGCTCTACACCTTCGGCCGGCGGGGCCTGCTGGGACAGTCGCTGGACCTGGTCGGCATCCAGATCCCGTTCACCACCCTCGCCGTGGTGATGGCGCAGACGTTCGTCGCGCTGCCGTTCCTGGTGATCAGCCTCGAGGGCGCGCTGCGCACCAGCGGCACCCGCTACGAGGCGGTCGCGGCCACCCTCGGCGCTCGCCCGACCACCGTCTTCCGGCGCGTCACACTTCCGCTGGTCGGCCCCGGCCTGCTCTCCGGGTCGGTCCTGGCCTTCGCTCGCTGCCTGGGCGAGTTCGGCGCCACCATCACCTTCGCCGGCAACCTGCCCGGGATCACCAGCACGATGCCGCTGCAGGTCTACCTGCTCCGCGTCGACGACCCGGACGCGGCGGTCGCGCTATCACTGGTGCTGGTCGTCGTCGCGGTCGCCGTGATCGGCTTCGCCCGCCACGGGAGAGCCCTATGAGCAAACTTCATCTGCGTGCGGTGATCCCCCAGCGCGGCATCGACGTCACCCTCGACGTGGCCGCCGGCGAGACGGTCGCGCTCACCGGCCCCAACGGCGCCGGGAAGTCGAGCATCCTCGGCGTGATCGCCGGGCTCCTGCGTCCCGACGAAGGCGAGGTACGCCTCGGCGACCGCGTCCTCGACCGCACTCCCCCGCACGCCCGCGGGATCGCGCTCCTCGCCCAGGACCCGCTGCTCTTCCCGCACCTGTCGGTGCTGGCCAACGTCGCCTTCGCGCCCCGGGCCCGTGGCGTACACCGCCGCCAGGCCAACGAGCTCGCCACCCGCCACCTCACCGAGGTCGGCGCAGAGATGCTCGCCGAGCGCAGACCCACCGAAATCTCCGGCGGTCAGGCCCAGCGGGTGGCGGTCGCCCGAGCGCTCGCGGCAGACCCCGAGCTGCTCCTGCTCGACGAGCCGATGGCCTCGCTCGACGTCGACGTACGTCCCGCGCTGCGGCAGACCCTGCGTACCGCCCTCGAGGACCGGACCGCCATCATCGTCACCCACGACGCTGCTGACGCCCGCGCGCTCGCCGACCGGGTGGTGGTGATCGAGCACGGTCACATCGTCGAGGACGGCCCCACCGAGCAGGTTCTGAACGACCCGCAGTCGGGTTTCGCTGTGAGGCTTGTCTCTGGATCGATCAAGTGACACCGTGGCCGCTCCGCCGCGCCCGGCGGATAGATTGACCCTATGAACGACACCCAGCCGCTCGGCGTCGCCCCCACCGCTCCTGACCGCAACCTGGCCCTGGAGCTCGTGCGCGTGACGGAGGCCGCGGCGATGGCCGCCGGCCGCTGGGTGGGTCGCGGCGACAAGAACGGCGCCGACGGCGTCGCGGTCAACGCGATGCGCACGATGATCTCCACCGTCGCCATGAACGGCACCGTCGTGATCGGCGAGGGCGAGAAGGACAACGCCCCGATGCTCTACAACGGCGAGGACGTCGGCGACGGCACCGGCCCCGACTGCGACGTCGCCGTCGACCCGATCGACGGCACCACCCTGTGCGCTAAGGGCATGAGCAACGCCGTCGCGGTGATGGCGGTCGCCCCGCGCGGCAGCATGTACGACCCCAGCGCCGTCTTCTACATGGAGAAGCTGGTCACCGGGCCCGAGGCCGCCGACGTCGTCGACATCCGCCTCCCCGTCGCCGAGAACATCGCCGCGGTGGCCAAGGCGAAGGACACCAAGGCCTCCGACATCACCGTGATCGTGCTCGACCGGCCGCGCCACGACAAGATGGTCGAGGAGATCCGCGAGACCGGCGCCCGGATCAAGTTCATCGTCGACGGCGACGTCGCCGGCGCGATCTCGGCGGCCCGTGCCGGCTCCGGCGCCGACCTGCTGATGGGCATCGGCGGCACTCCCGAGGGCATCGTCGCCGCGTGCGCGATGAAGGCACTCGGCGGCACCATCCAGGGCCGGCTGTGGCCCAAGGACGACGAAGAGCGCCAGCGCGCCCTCGACGCCGGCCACAACCTCGACCCCGACTTCGTGCTCCACACCGACGACCTGGTCACCGGCGACGACTGCTTCTTCGTCGCCACCGGCATCACCGACGGCGACCTGATGCGTGGCGTGCAGTACCTCCCCCACGGCGCCATCGTCACCGACTCCCTGGTGATGCGCAGCCGCTCTGGCACGATCCGCAAGGTCACCTCGGAGCACCAGCTCGCCAAGCTCCAGGCGTACAGCGCGATCGACTTCTGATCCTCGCCCGGCGCTTGCGCCGGCCGGATGCGCGGCAAGGACCTCTTGGTCCTCGTCGTAGATCAGCTGGCGGCCACCGCAGCGCGGGCAGGTCTCGTTCATCGAGAACGCGCCGCCGACGGAGTTGACGACGTAGCCTGCGCCC